>DEPP01000048.1 GCA_002358835.1 Bacteroidales bacterium UBA3389 | reverse complement strand
ACGATTCTTTGTTTCAGAAAAATGAAATCAAGTTTCGTGAGATTGTTTCTTGATTTTATGAATGGGTATGCTCTATTGAATTGATTCGGTGCTTGAATCCGTATAATTTAATACGATAAATTTGCATCGTATCACGCATCAGACTGATTTATTTCTCTATTCGTAGCCTTAATCCGTCATATGCAAGATGTACATTCGCAGGAAGGGTCGGCTCTATCTCATCATGCAATCCCAGAAAATGACTTATGTGCGTCAAATAGGCTTGTTGCGGTTTTACTTCTTTGATTAGGTTCAATGCTTCTTCGAGAGTGAAATGCGAAAAATGCTCTTCTTTTCTCAAAGCATTGACAACAAGGCAGTCTAAGCCATATAATTTTTGTTTTTCTTTATCACTGATTGTCTTTGCATCGGTTATGTAAGCGAATTTGCCTATTCGATATGCTAATGTGGGTAATTTGAAGTGCATTACTTCTATAGGCTGTATCCAAAGTTCTTTTACGCTTATCTTATCTTGCGGAGTAATTTCTCTCAAGTCAAATTGCGGTAGTCCTGGATATGGATTCTGTGCAAAGGCATAAGCAAATTCGGTTTTGATTCCCTCTACCGCATATCTGTTTGCAAAAATCGGCATAGGGCTTTGCTGTAAGTAGTTGAAAGAACGCACTTCGTCCAATCCGCCAACATGATCACGATGAGAATGTGTTACAAATATCGCATCAAGTCTGCTTACGTTTTCTCTCAACATTTGATAACGGAAATCAGGTCCTGAATCTATGCAAATCTTTGTTTGTTTGTCGGATGTAATTAAAACAGATGATCGCAGGCGTTTGTCTTTCGCCGCATTAGAACGACAAACCTCACAGTCGCACCCTATAACGGGTACGCCCTGTGAGGTTCCTGTTCCTAAGAAAACTATATCTAAATAGCCCATTTCAACCAAATCGCTCCCCAAGTGAAACCTGCACCAAAGGAAGTTAAGATAAGGTTGTCACCTTTCTTAAATCTATTCTGATTTTCGTACATAAGCATCGGAATTGTCGCTGATGTAGTATTACCATACTTCTCTATATTGATCAGAACCTTGTCTTCGTCAAGTCCTAATCGACTTCCCGTTGCTTTGATTATTCTCATATTTGCCTGATGTGGCAAAAGGAATGATATGTCTTCTGAAGTCAAGTCGTTTCTCTGAAGGATTGTTTCTGTAGCTTCTGCCATCTTTACAACGGCCCACTTAAACACTGCCTGACCTTCTTGATAGATGAAATGCTCTCTTGCATCGACAGTCTCATGACTTGCAGGCTTAACAGAACCTCCTGCAACCTGATGAAGATGTTTTACACCCTCTCCGTCTGAACAAAGAATCTCGTCCATCAAACCATAAGGCTCTTCGGTAGCTTCCAACAACACTCCCGCAGCTCCGTCTCCGAATATCGGGCATGTTGCTCTGTCTTCGTAGTTTACAATAGCCGACATCTTCTCTGCTCCAATCACCAACGCTCTTTTTACAAAGCCTGACTCGATATATTTAGATGCAGTGGTCAATCCATAAATAAAACCAGAACATCCTGCATTCACATCAAAGCCAAAGCCATGCTTTATACCGCATTTGTGAGCTATTACGTTGGCTGTTGCTGGGAAAACCATATCTGGCGTAACTGTACAACAGATAACAAGCTCGATTGAATCTGGAGAAAGATTCTTCTTTTCCAATATTCGTTTTACAACGACTTCTGCCATATCGGAAGGTCCTTTTTCGCCTTTCAATATGCGACGTTCCTTGATTCCGATTCGTGTCATTATCCACTCATCGTTCGTATCCACCATACGACTAAGCTCATCGTTGGTAAGAATATAATCAGGAACGTATCCCTCAACTGCTGTTATGGCAGCTCTTATTTTTGACATATAATTCGTTTCTTTATTGTTTAATTTTTGTCCGCCAACGCTTCCTTTAACTGCTCTGTTATGCCAGACTGATAAATCGTTTTGGATTGTAATATCATACTTTTAATGGCTTTTTCATTCGAAATTCCATGTCCGATAACTACAACTCCATTTGCTCCAAGCAAAGGCAAACCTCCATATATTTCATAATTGAATCGTGCGATATAATCATCGACTAACCCTCTTTTTGCTATGACTCTGGCGAATGCCTCTGTATGTTTCATCAACATATTGCCGACAAATCCATCGCAAACAATAACATCTGCATTGCTTTTGAAGATTTCAACCGGTTCTGCATTGCCTACGAAGTTGTAATGCTTATTTTCTTTCATCAACTTGTGAGCAGCCAAGGTTTGAGCATTGCCTTTTTCTTCTTCCTCTCCTATATTAGCCAAAGCAACTTTAGGTGCGTCTATTCCCAACGCACATTTGGCATAGATACTTCCTAATAGACCGAATTGCTCCAAAAGTTCAGGTTTCGCATCCGGGTTAACACCAACGTCAACCAAAACAGTAACGCCACCTTTCTCCTTTGGAACCAATGCAGCGAGGCATGGACGAATCACTTTCTCCATAACACCTACGGAATACATCGTTCCGACCAACATCGCTCCTGTACTGCCTGCACTAGCGAAGCTATCTATTTTTCCGGCTTTCAAATGAGAGAAACCGACAACAAGGCTCGAATCCGTTTTTTGAGAAAAAGCCTTTATCGGTTTATCGTGCATGTCGATCACTTCTTCGGTATGCACAATCTCAAACAGATTCGAATCAACACCTTGCTCAGAAAGAACTTGCAGGATATCGTTTTCGCGACCAAAAAGAACAATCTTATCCTCTGAAGACAATTCTTTTTGAGCCAATATTGCACCACATACAACCGACTTGGGAGCAAAATCGCCCCCCATCGCATCTAATCCTATTCTCATTGCAGTTAGTTTATGCTTCTGCCTCTTTCTTTATAGCTTCTTTACCTCTGTAATATCCGCATTCAGGGCACACTCTGTGCATTTGTATTGTTGCACCGCAGTTACTGCAAGTTGACAATTGAACTCCTTCAACCTTATCGTGTGTTCTTCTTTTTGCTGTTCTCGTTTGAGAAAATCTGTGTTTTGGATTTGGCATTTTATTATTCTTTTTTAGTTGTTAATCAAATTTTATTTGTTTCAAAACGTCCCATCGCGGATCCGTTTCTGTTTCTTCTGCAAATTCGGGAACTTCAAACAGATCTGGAATATCTAATTCACAGACTTCATCACTGCCATCAACTTCTCCGTGAACACATCTCATCGGTTTATACAACATGATATAATCATATATCAAGTCAGATAAATCAAAAGAATGTTCTGTTTCGGGAATTACACACATATTTTCATCAAGTTCTTCATACGATTCACCAAACTTTACATAATAAGTCTGATTTATACTCATCGGAACGGTCAATGGTTCCAAACATTTGTCGCATAAAACAACTATACTTCCCTTTATATCGAACAAAAACGTGAGCATTCGTTCTTTCTTCTCCAAAGACAACTTCAGATACAAATTAGCATCGCAAATATCCTCAATATCAAACTCTTCCAAAAAAGTTTTAGAAATCTGATATTCATATTTATGCGTTCCTTCAGCCAATCCAGCGAACTTTATCACATAATTCTTGCTCATCTTTCCCACCTATATGTGTACTCCTACGAGTTTGCAAAGGTACATCTTTTCTTTGACTTGAACAAAAAAAAGTACGAAAATTGCAAACACTTATTTGTGAATTATGCTATCCTATTCGTTGAATCGGATATTTGACATCGTTTTTTCGCAATAATGACACTGCAACTTCAAAGGCTCTTTATCCACAACTCGGAAGTTGGTTTCTATGTTATCCTCAATGTTTGTGATGCAGTTTGGATTGATACACTTAACTATTTGTTTGATTGTATCCGGAATTTCCAAACGACGTTTTTCCACAACTTCATAATTCTTTATTATGATTAAAGTTGCATTCGGTGCGATCAAAGCTACCTTATTTACTTCTGTTTCTGCAAAAAATTTGTTTTTAACCTTGATAATACCTTTCTTACCATATTTCTTGCTTGACAAATTTGTACCTATCAAAACTTCATCTTCATACATATCAAGGTTCAAAATCTTAACCACCTTATAAACTTCACCGGCAGGGATATGGTCAATCACCGTTCCGTTTTCAATAGCCGATACAACTAATTCTCTTTTATTTTCGTTTGCCATTTTATTTCTTTTTTCTGTTTCCAAACAATATTATTTTACACCCAAAATTGCAGCCATCAAAGCTTGACGAACATATACTCCGTTACGAGCTTGCTCAAAATAATATGCATGAGGAGTTTTATCTACATCGGTTGCAATTTCGTTTACTCTTGGAAGCGGATGCAATACTTTCATTGTAGGCTTACAACCTTGCAATGTGGCTGCTTCCAATATGTAACAATCTTTCACTCTTTCATATTCCAAAGGATCGGAAAAACGTTCTCTTTGTATTCTTGTCATATATATAATATCTGAAAAAGGAATCACATCTTCCAAATCAGTATATTCGTAATATTTCAAGCCCATTTTTTCAATGTGCATTTTAACCGATGAAGGCATTCTCAATTCTGCAGGCGATACGAAATGGAATGTAGCATTGAAATTGCACATTGCCTGTACCAAAGAGTGGACCGTACGACCGTATTTCAAGTCTCCAACCATTGTTATTTGAAGATTATCCAACGTGCCTTGGGTTTTGCGAATCGAATACAAGTCGAGCATACATTGAGTCGGGTGCTGATTAGCTCCATCTCCTGCATTGATCACAGGAACACTTGCAACTTCGGCAGCATAACGAGAAGCACCATCACGAGGGTGTCTCATAACGATTATATCCGAATAACTGCTCACCATTTGTATAGTATCGTGCAAACTTTCTCCCTTTTGCAAACTTGTGGCAGAAGGATTACTGAAACCGATTACCCTTGCTCCTAACATATTTGCCGCACTCTCAAAGCTCAAACGTGTTCTGGTCGATGGCTCAAAGAATATTGATGCAACCACTTTGTCGCTTAAAATTGGTTGTTTCGGATTTTGCTCAAACTCCGCCGCCAAATCAAGAATCTGAATATATTCTTCTTTGGTGTAATCCGTAATCGAAATAAGATTTTTTCCCTTTAAGTTTGCCATAATATTGATATTTTATTTCTTTTGTTTGTTATATAATTCCCACATACACAAAAAAAACGACTTCCCCGCCGAAAGTCGTTTTCTTTTTATTTATCGAAATATCCAATTAAAGAGCTCACACTCTCAAAACAATAATTCTTCGTTTTATTCGGACACTTCATAATCTGTTATTCAAAATTCACTCCGCAAAGATAAAACTTTTTTTTGTTGTAACAGCAAAAAAATTGCCAAATGTTGAAAAAAATCTTTGACGTTTCTTTATTTCAGTAAATTGTTTCTTTGTTTCGTTCAACTGAATCTTGATTTCAAAAAATTGAATCTTTGTTTTAATTTACTGATTCTTTGTTTTATTTGAGCGAAATCAAGATTTGATTCATTCTTTTCAAGATTTATTTTAACGATTCTGTGTATAGTTTCAAACCATTTGCAAACACAGAAAGGTTGTATTGTTATTTACAAAATAGAATCAGCAAATCCTCGCTGCTAATTGCCTTTCAATTCTTCGGCTTTTTTGAAATCTTCGGCTGCTTTTTGACTCTCACCTTTCTTTTCGTAGGCTTTGGCTCTGTTTGCATAGGCTTGCCAAAACGTACTATCGGCTTTGATTGCGGAAGTAAAGCATTCGATTGCTATATCGTAATCTTGTTTGAACTCATAATTGATATAACCGACATTGTGTAAAGCATCGGCATGGTCAGGCTTTATATCGAGAATTTGTTTATAAGTATCCAATGCTTGTTGTTGAGCATCATGGTCTTGATAAAACAATGCGAGGGTATACATCGCGTTAACATTTTTCGGATTTATGTTCAACGTACTTTTCAAATACTCTACCGCCAAACCATCTCCCTTGATTGCATAAAGATTTCCAAGTTCCTCAAAGGCCTGTTCGTAATCACCTTTCAACTCAACAGCTTTTCGATAATCGGCAACTGCTTTAGCCGTATCGCCTTGCTCTTTCATTGCCCAGGCTCTCAAGAAATATGCCTTCGCTTCGTTTCTATCCAAAAGCATAACTTGATTCGTATTGAACAACACCTTGTCATAGTCTTTCAGATACAAACTCAACTCTGCAGATTTCAGATAAGCCTCCTTGCATTTGCCATCTTTTTCGATTGCAGTTTGCAAAGCAGAAAATGCAAGCGTATTCTCTCCCTGTGCGAACAACACATCGGCTTGCAGAACATAGTATTCGGCTTTTTTAGGATTCAAAGAAATTGCTTTTTGTATATTTGACAAAGCCTCTTGTGTGTTCGAAGCCTGCAAAAACACGTCCGCACGTCTGTAATACAGCTCCGCATCATTCGGTTGCTTACGAATCTTTGCATCAAGCAAAGCAATCTGTTCTTCCAAC
>DEPP01000098.1:5037-5786 GCA_002358835.1 Bacteroidales bacterium UBA3389 | reverse complement strand
GAGGCTTCGGTTACAGGTACTGCAAACATAGTAATGGCGGCTGTATTGGCAAAAGGAACAACCACAATCTTCAATGCCGCATGCGAACCATACTTATACCAATTGTGTACTATGCTTAATAGCATGGGAGCAAAGATTTCGGGAGTCGGAAGTAACTTGCTGACTATTGAAGGTGTATCCGAATTGAAAGGTTGCAAGCATAGATTGTTGCCTGATATGATTGAGGTTGGTAGTTTCATAGGTTTGGCGGCTATGACAAAGTCTGATATAACCATAAAGCAGGTTAACTTGAAGCAACTCGGCATTATACCCGATACATTCCGTCGTTTGGGTATAAAAATAGAAGAACAAGATGATGATTTGCATATTCCGGCACAAGAAATCTATGAGGTGGAAAAGTTTATGGATGGTTCGATAATGACAATTTCCGATGCTCCATGGCCGGGATTTACACCCGATTTGATAAGCATTGCATTGGTTGTTGCAACTCAAGCAAAGGGAAGCGTGTTGATTCATCAAAAGATGTTCGAAAGCCGTTTGTTCTTTGTCGATAAACTGATTGATATGGGAGCTCAAATAATCCTTTGCGACCCACACAGAGCTACTGTCATAGGGTCTGAAAGAAAATCTCCGCTAAGAGGAGTCCGTATGACCTCTCCTGATATTAGAGCCGGTGTTGCTTTGCTTATAGCCGCTCTTTCTGCAGAAGGAACAAGCATAATCGACAATATAGAACAGATAGATAGAGG
>DEPP01000098.1:0-5004 GCA_002358835.1 Bacteroidales bacterium UBA3389 | reverse complement strand
ATACCAAGATATAGATCTTAGATTGCAAAATTTGGGAGCAAGTATAAGAAGGTTGTAGCTTATGGATATAAACGTATATTTCAATCCGATCGATACGGATTATTTAGGCATAGAAAATTTGTCGGAAGATTGTCTGTCAAAGGTAATTTCTGTTAATAGCAAACAAAAACCGCTTGAATCAGAACTTGATGGCATTATTGCGGATATGGCATTGATTGGAGTTGAAGAAGAAGGGGGTGGAATAAATGGTGTGGATATTATCAGAAAACAACTCTATGGCTTGAAATTACACAGAAAACACGTCAAGATTGTTGATTTGGGTAATATCAAACGAGGAAACAATCGAAAGGATGCTTATTCGGCTTTGGCAGAGGCTTGTTCGTGTTTGCTACAAAACAAAGTTATTCCTATTATATTAGGAAGAGAGAATGATTTGGCAATAGGCAGTTACAGGGCTTACGAACAAATAGGACAGATTATAAATGTTTTCAATCTCGATTCTGAAATCGATTTCAAGGAAATAGAAAAGGACCCTGACGAAACTAATTTTTTGGCATATCTTTTCTGCAATCAACCTAATTATTTGTTTAATTACACTCATGCGGCTTATCAATCGTATTTGGTAGTTCCCGAATTGATAGATTTGATGCAACAGATGAGGTTCGAAACCTATAGGTTGGGTGCTGTTCAAAACAAAATCGAGTTTACCGAACCGCTTATTCGAAATGCCGATATGGTTATTGCCGATATTAACTCCATAAGGGCGTCGGATTCACCAACGAGTAAAAACCCTCATGGTTTGTATGGTGAAGAATTTTGCAAGATAGTGAACTTTGCGGGAATGAGTGATAAACTTACTTCCATAGGATTTTATGGCTATAGGGCAGAGGAGGATTGCGATTTCCGTACAGCCAAGTTGATTTCTCATGCAATATGGTATTTTATCGAGGGTTTCAATTGGCGAAAGAATGATTTTCCATACAAAGATCAAAAGAACTACTATAAATTCAGTGTTATAATGCCTAATGATATGAATATAGTGTTCTTTAAGAGTAAAAAGAGTGAGCGTTGGTGGATGCAGGTGAGTTGTCCCGATGAATTGCAACAAAAATACATGAGACATTTCCTTATACCTTGTACATACGATGACTACAAAGAAGCAATGGAAGGCTTGGTTCCTGAAAGGTGGTTGTTGGCTTACAACAAACTGAATCTTTAATCTTGATTTCGAGAAATTGAATCAAAGAATCAGAAAATTCTTTTTTGAAAACAAAACTTTTTTTTCAAAAAAGCGTTCCTTTGATTGCTATTTCAGAATAATGTTCTATATTTGCAAATTGATTAAGTAGAGTAAAGTAATAATTTATCACAAAAAAACAACAAAAAAATGAAAAAAACATTATTAGCGTTAGCGTTGTTGATTGGTACAAGTGGAGCTTTTGCACAAATAGGTATCAAGGCCGATGCACTCGGAACATCGCAAAAGAAAGCTGTTGCGACATCTGCTGATCGTCAACAGATTAAATCACAAAAGCAAAACGATCTTAACGGTCGTAAAGATGTTGAAGGATTGTCTTTGATTTCTGATTTCTCAGATGCAAATGATTTTTTGACATCTTCATCTGTTCAAGGTTTCGGATGGAATTATCATCCTAACACTACTACTCCAATGGGACCTGAAGGTGCATTCCTATACAATTGGTTGGAAATTAATACAGATGGATTCTGGTTTTGGGATGCGGAAAGATATGCTAATACTCCATCGTCTGATAACGGTTTTGCCTATATAAGTTTGTTGGATATTTGGCAAAATGGAATGTATAATAATGATCTAGAAGCAGTGCTTACATTCGCCAATCCATTGGAAACATATGGAACAATGGGTGTTGATATCTACTTCAACCAATATATGATGAGATTTAACAGCGATCGTTACTTTATAGACTGGAGTAATGACCCTTCTTTCGCAACTTATGACTCTATAGAGTTCAATACAAGAGGTGTAGAGATGGATGTTAATACTAGTACTAGGGGAACAAAACGTATAACCCTTCCTAATGGTACTTATAACGCAAGTGCAGTCGCTACATCTGAAGATCAATTCACTTACGTAAGAATACGTATTACTTGTCCTCCTACGGGAGATCCAGACCAACCTCACGGTTACTTTATGTTCTTGGATGACGTTTACTATTCTGAAGTACCGGAAGATAGAGTTGAAGTAAAAACTGCAGAATACTATGCAAACGCATATCACATCATACCTCAAGGAGTATTGTTGGATACTTTGGTAAGTTCAGCTATACTTGAAAATACAGGTGGATCAACATATACTGATGCTCAATTCAAGAACGTAATTAACGCTCTAAGAGCTGAGGGTGAAGAAATTGTCTTTGATGCTATCGATGAAAACGTTTCTGATATGGATACATTGGAAAACGTTATGACAAGAATATTCGAAACTAACGATGCCGGTGTTGTAATTGATACAACTGAACAACGTTTCAAAGAATTCTACGCTTGGACTACAACATTACCTTCTGAAGAAGTTGGAACATATGCAGCAAACTCTATTGTAACAGCAAGAGGTGAAGTTGTTGGAGTTATTGATGACACTACAACATTTAGAGTTGAAGGTCCTATGGTTTCAAACGAAACTCACTATCGTTGGGCAAAAGATGCTGACCGTGCAGTTGAAACATCTATGTTTACCTATGGTTGGGTAATGAGTGGCGGTTTCTCATACTTAACAGATCAAGCTCCTTTCGGATTGCAAGGATATGAAGTATGTTTGCCTTATTCAACAAATGCAAATAACGAAACTGAAAGATGGATTAAAGGTATCGAAGTAGTTCCTGCATTGGACTCTTGTTTGGCTGGATCAGTTATCAAGGGTAAATTGAGAATGTTCAACAACACTGAAGAAGCTACTTATGACAATATGATTGTTGAAGTTATGGACGAATGGGGTGAACCTGTTGAAACTCCTAACTACGAATTGAGTGCAGCTGACCTTAACAATGGTTTGTGTGTTGACCCTGATTATTTGGACGTAATCACTTCAAGCGATGAAAATCCATTCAAAACAATCTATATGGAATTCCCTAACAGCGTAAGATTGACTCCTGGTGATGTTTACTATGCTTGCTACCAAATGGCAGAAACAGGTAAATTCGCTGTAGCAACTGACAACTACATGGGACAATTAAACTCATTCGGTTCAGGTAACGGTTACTGGCATACAATGATGTTGGTATTCCAACCAAACCATCAATCAAGATTTGCTTGGGGTGGTGATATCTACTCTCCAGCAAACGCTGACCACTCAACTCCAATGATTCGTATGATTCTTGGTACAACAGCTTCATTGTCTGAAGAAGTTGCTTTGGCTTCTACTTTGAATGCTTACCCTAACCCTGCTAACAATTCAACAACTATAACTTACTCATTGAATAAATCAGGTAACGTAAACATCGTTATTACTGACATAATGGGAAGAACAGTTAAGACAATGGAACAAGGTTCTCAAGTTGCAGGTACTTCTTACAATGTTAACTTGAACACATCTGACTTGGCAAACGGAACATACTTCTATACATTGTCAGTAGATGGTGAAAGACAAACTAAGAAATTTGTGGTAAACAGATAATCGTAAGTTTCTAAATAGAAAGAGAGGCATGCCTTTGGGTGTGCCTCTTTTTTTTGTTTATTCGATTTTGTAGATAGAAATTTTTCTTGTAACTTTGCCGTCTCATTTTTTAGAATCGAATATGAAAAGCAGAGTAATAGGATTGCTGATTATGTGTTTGTCATTTGGGATTGCCTTTGCAAATCCTGCCGATACAACCTTGAAATCAGTGATTCAAAAGGATAAGAGAATATTGAGCTTTTATCTTTTTGGAGATGAATGGCTTAGTTGGGCAAAAACAATAGATGGTTATACACTTTTGCCAAATGAAGATGGAGTGTATTGTTATGCCGAAATGGATTCAAGAAACAATTTGGTGGCATCAAGTTTCGTTGCGACGAATCTTGAAAACAGAACGGCAGAAGAAAGAGTTTTTCTTTCTACAATCGAAAAAGGATTAACATATTCCTCAATTCAAAAAGCCGATGCAAGAAATAAAATTCCTCAATCATCGAAATCTTATCCAACAATAGGGAATAATAATTTGCTCGTAATACTTGTGGAGTTTCCAGATCGGGAATTTACACATACGCAAGAAGAATTTCAGAACCTATTGTCGCAAGAAGGTTATTCGGCATACGGTGCGGTGGGTAGCGTAAAGGATTATTACAGAGATTGTTCCTCAGGACAACTTAATCTTACGCCAACTGTTGTCGGTCCTGTAATGTTAAGCCAGAATGTAGAATATTATGGTGCACCTGGACCGAGTTTTGTAGATGTCAGACCCAAAGAAATGGTTTCAGAAGCCTGTGTTTTGATTGATTCTTATGTCGATTTTTCGCAATTTGATATGAATAATGACGGAAGAATCGATGCAGTTCATGTGATTTTTGCAGGTGGCCCCGAATCGACAACAGGAGAAGCTAATGCCATTTGGCCACATCGTTGGAGCATATATGAGTCTGATGGTTTGCAACAATTGTTTGACGGTGTGATTTTGTCGGATTATTCATGTTCGGGAGAGAAAAGAGGTTCGTTTATGGACGGAATCGGAACGATTTGTCATGAGTTTGGGCATGTCCTCGGCTTACCTGATTTTTACGATACCGATTACGACGAAACGGGAGGTGATGCACAAGCATTATCTACATGGAGCATAATGTCCTCTGGCAGTTACAATAACAATGGAAACACACCTGCGGCATTTAATGCAAATGAAAGAAATCGTCTTGGTTGGTTAGCGTTTGATACTTTAACGATTGAGGGAGCCTACTCTTTACCACCATTGACCGATAGCAACAGGGCATATATCATAACCACTCCATACGAAAACGAATACTTTATTTTGGAAAACAGAATAAAGGAATCTTGGGATG
>DEPP01000130.1:709-19140 GCA_002358835.1 Bacteroidales bacterium UBA3389 | reverse complement strand
GCCTGGAATTTGCGTTTGCAAAGATAGTACTTCTTTTGATTCTGACAAAATTTCAATCAACTTTTTTGTCTATATTTGCAAACGAAACTCTTAACTAGCTCTATTTCAATCCCATTTTTTTAACCAACAATGGAGTTATATCTTCACTATCTTCAGAATACCACAATATTCCATTGCTTTCAAAAATGTAAGAATACTTGTTTTCTTGTGCAACTTCTGCAACCACTTTCTTTATTTTCTCAAACAGACCGTTCATAAGCTCGGTTTGTTTGTTTTGTATGTCCAAAGATGCTTGTTGTTGGAAAATTTCCATTCTCTCCATAACGCCTCTTATCTCATTTTCTTTATTCTTCTTCAAAAGGTCTGTCAATTGATCCTTCTTTGCTTCATACTCTTGAAGTAATCTTGTGTACTCATCTTGCATAGATTTCAACTCAGTATCTAATTCTGTTGCATAGTTTTTCAATACTGTTTGAATAGAGTCTGCTTCAGGCATTCTCTTCATCAATTCGCTTGAATTGAAATGTCCTAATTTTACTGATTTCTGTGCGTATAAACTTCCTGTAAGTACACACAATGCTACCAATACCAATACTTGAAATGTTCTTTTCATTCTATTTTTCTTTTGTTTATTATTATTTCGGTTTGCAAAGATACGCTTTTTTAGCGGACTATCGTTTTTGTGAACTTATTTTGTAACCCAACTCTGCCAAAACAAGATCGCTTATATCGGTTTTATTATCTACATAAAGTATTGTTGCTCCTCCTGCCTTATCAAATACAACAGAGTAATTTTTCTCTTGTGCAACTTTTTCAATTGCGTTGTATATTCTGTCTTGTATTGGCTTTACAAGTTCGGAACGTTTTTTTGCCAAATCACCATCATTACCAAATCTTTGCTTTTGAAGATTCTTCGCTTCTTTTTCTGCTGCTATTATTTCATTTTCTTTTTGTGCTTTAAGATCTGCAGGCAAGATTACAGCCTCAGCTTGAAACGCCTTGTACAATCTGTCAACTGCTTGAAATTTAACCTCAACTTCCTTCTGCCATTGAACAGACACTTCTTCCAATTCCTTTTGTGCTTGTTTGTATTCAGGCACATTACTCAATATATACTCTGTATCAACACACGCATACTTTTGTGCATAACCGCCCAACGAAAGAACGGTAAGCAATAATACAATCAAATATTTCTTCATATCCAAATTTGTTTAATTTATTTTTTTTAATCGATCGAACCATTTATAGAGAAGTGGAAATGAGATCCACTTCCCTTTGGAAAGCCGGGTATTTCGTCGAAACCATATCCCCAGTCTATTCCAAGCGTTCCAAACATCTGCATGAAGATTCTTACACCAACTCCTGCAGAACGATACATCTTGAACGGCTCAAAGCTTTCGAAGTTAGCCCAAGAGTTACCTCCTTCGAAGAATCCTAAAACATAAACCGATGCCATCGGGTTCAAAGTTATCGGATAACGAGCCTCAAAAGTGTATTTATCAAATACCGTTGCTCCGTCTGACGGATTCAAACTTGTGTTGTCATATCCTCTCAACGAAATCAACTCTCTACCATCCAAATTATAACCTGTCAATCCGTCTCCACCGACATAATATCTTTCAAATGGAGAATATCCAACTTCCCTATTATATTGTCCCAAGAAACCAAATCTTGCTCTTGTTGAAAAGACAAGATCATCTACCACATTGAAATACCATGCTGCTTTTACATTTACTTTATAATACTCCAACCACCTGAAACGTTCAGCAACAGTCATCGATGAATAGTCTTTGTTGTTTAGTAACGAATAAGGCAAAGTCAATTGAGTCGATATTGTTACTTCAGAACCTTGACGCGGATAGATAGGTTGATCAATTGAGTTTCTCGAAATGGTAAAATTATAATTTATGTTGGTGGAAACTCCTGTCGACATAGCAAAGTTCGGATAGTTCTTTACGTTATATTGCTGGAAAGTTAATCCTTGGCTGAATATGAAGTAATCATCCGGCCATTTCAAACGCTTTGCCAAAGAAACAGAAGCTCCAAATATACCCATATAATATTCTCTCGTGCCACCGGTATTCCAATACCCGTCATCCTGATAAGAATAATAAACTCCTCCAGTAAGCGATTGTGGTTTCTTACCTCCCAACCAAGGTTCGGTAAACGACAAATTAACAAGGGTGTAATACGTTCCATTGGTTTGCACTCTTAAACTCAATCTTTGTCCATCTCCTGTAGGGAATGGTCTCCACGCATCTTTCTTAAAGAACTTTTGAGTTGAGAAATTGGTCAACGAAATTCCAGCAGAGAAGATTATCATATTTGCTCCCCATCCGCCGGAAACGTCAAAAGTAGAACTTGTTTTTTCTTCCACTTGATAATCTATATCAACCGTTCCGCCCTCTGCGTTAGGCTTTATGTCCGGATTTATTTTCTCAGGATCAAAGTAATTAAGCTGTTGAATTTCTCTTATAGAACGATAAACATTATCACGACTGAAAAGTTCACCCGGGTAAGTCTTCAATTCCCTCATTACAACGTAATCATTAGTTACTGTATTTCCACTTAGGGATACATTACCTATTCGAGCTTGTTTTCCCTCGTAAACTCTCATTTCGATATCTATCGAATCGTTTTCAACTTTTATCTCGGTAGGAATCACTCTGAAAAACAAATATCCATCATCAGTATAAAGTGAATAAATATCCGTTCCTGTAGGATCATATTGCAGATTTCTGTCAAGCAGTTCCTTATTATATGGATCACCTTTATTTATGCGCAATCTCTTGGATAATTCTTCTGAAGAGTACTTTGTATTTCCCACCCATGTGATATCTCTGAAGAAAAACTTATCTCCTTCGTATATCTCCATGTCTATCACGATTTGTTTCACCGGTTTCTTCTTACCAAAGAAAGTTCGCTTGTAAGTATCTATAATATAAACACTGTCTTTTACGATTTTGGCATCGCGAAATCCGTTGTTATAGTATTCATTCAACACAAGCTTTTTATCATCTTGATATTCATCATCGATAAATCGAGAAGACTTCCAAAATCTCCACCAACGCTGCTCCTTGGTGTTTTTCATTTCAGATCTGACTCTTCTATCCTCCAATTTCGTTAGAGATTCCTCCGATTTCCAACGCTTCCACCACAAATCGTAAAGCTTACTTGACTTTACCAAATTCGTGCTATTACCTGTTATGTTTATTTTACCAATTCGAATCTTCTCACCTTTGTCAATATGAAATTTTAAGAACACTTCATTTCTTTCACCGGTCGTATCTCTGATTTCTTCAATCTCTGTATTAACTGAATAATAGCCCTTGTCGGCAAAGTGATCATAAATAATGTTTTTGCAGTTCGTTTTGAGATTCTCTGTTACCACATCACCCGATGCAATGTGCATTTTTTCTTTTAGCTTATCTGCTTCAGCACGTTTAACGCCGAGTATATTCAATGCCAAAAGCCTTGGCTTGGTATCCAATTTATAAGTAAGGAATATTGTTTTCCCTTCAACCTTAGAAACAAGTATCTGAACATCTTCAAATATACCTTGCTTCCATAGCTTATCTATCGCAATGCTTATTTTATCGCTTGGAATAAATATTTTCTCTCCGACGGAGATTCCCGACAAAAGAATCACAGAATTATGATCCAAATGATCAGCTCCAAGAATCTCAATTCCCCCTACCTCATATTCTTTGGGAGTGTAATAATCTATATCTATCTTATTGCTTTGGGAGAATGCGTTTAGGTAAATCAACACCCCAAAAACAACAATTGACAATATCCTTCTTATATCTTTCATTTGTAAACAAAACTTTACATCAAAATAGTAAACGTGCAAACTTATATTTAATTTTACTGCTCGACTGTTTTATCGATTAACTGCTCGCTAATCTTGCCAAAGCGTCTTTCTCTGCCTTGATAATCCACTATAGCCTCATACAAACTCTCTTTTGTAAAATCAGGCCATAATGTTTTTGTGAAATATAACTCAGAATAAGCAAGTTGCCAAAGCAAATAGTTACTCAATCTGTATTCTCCGCTGGTTCGTATCAATAAATCCGGGTCCGGATATGCAGCTGTTGAGAGATTATCCGATATATACTTCTGATCGATTTGTTCCAACGCCACTTCACCATTTTTAGCTTTTGTGGCAATTGACTTAACCATCTCGGTGATTTCCCATCTTGAGGAATAGTTTAATGCGAGAATAAGAACCATTCTCTTGTTGTTTCGAGTTCTTTCGATACATTCAAACAAAGCATTTCTGGTTTCTTCTGCTATCTGTCCGATATCGCCAATGCATTCCAAACGTATGTCATTTTTCATAAGCGTTTTTTTTTCGCTTGCAATGGTTGTAACCAACATAGACATCAAAGCATCAATCTCCTCTTTAGGTCTATTCCAGTTTTCGGTAGAAAAAGTATATAGCGTAAGATATTCAACACCCAATTCGGCACATGCTTCTGTTACCTGTCTAACTGCATTAACTCCGTTTTTATGACCAAACACACGTTCGTGCCCTCTTTGCTTTGCCCACCTACCATTGCCATCCATTATGACAGCTATATGCTTAGGCAATCTCTCACGTACAATGCAATCCTTCATTTCCATATTCAACAACATCTAAGTTAGTAATCCATCTGACGTTTCTGCACACCAAACAACCTGCAAAGTTAATTATTATTTCGCACTCTGCAAATAAATTATGTCTTTTTTCATTGCTTTTGCGTTTACTTTTGCTCCTATATGAGTTTTTTCGTACCTTTGCAGACTCAAATTAAAGAAAAATTTATGAAGAAAGCATTATTATCTATCTGTTTTGCAGCAATTTCAGCACTTTGCTTTGCTCAAAACAACGAATTCTCTCTAAAATTCAACACGAGAGCCGATTTTGATTACCAATACCTTGACAACAACGGAGATAATGATAGTTATGGATTTGCAGGTAAGTTCCTTAACATAATGTTAGATGGAAAAATCAACGACAAATTTGAGTATCATTGGCGTCAAAGATTGAATCGTACAAACTTTACTTCGAATTTCTTTGAAGCAACCGATTGGGCGTATCTTTCTTACCATATAAACAACAATTTAACCCTTTCAGCAGGTAAACAAGTTGTAGCAATAGGAGGATTTGAATATGATTACGCCCCAATAGATGTTTATTTCTATTCAGATTTTTGCAATGTTATGCCTTCTTGCTATGAATTTGGAACATCTCTTACTTGGAGTAATGATGCAAAAAATCAAGCCTTAACCTTCCAAATCAGCAATTCAATTTTCAAACAACAACCTTTTGATGAACTTTTAGCCTATAACCTATTATGGAATGGCAACATAACTGATTTTTGGAAGACTTTATATTCTGTAAACCTTATAGAATACAATCAAGGCAATTATGTAAATTACATAGCCTTAGGAAACCAATTCTACCTTGGTGATTTTGTAATAGACCTTGACTATACAAATAAATACATTGACGGTCAAGAGAACTTCTTTTCAGATTTCACATTGGCAACACAAGTAAAATATCAATTACCTCAATTAAATATTTTTGCAAAACTTTCTTTTGATCAAAACCAATCAAAGTACTCACGTTTTGTTTCTCCTAATTACTGGACAATGACCGTAGCTCCGGGAACAGATTATATGCTTTATGGAGGAGGAATTGAATACTTCCCAATCAAAAACAGCAAAGACGTAAGACTTCACGCAATAATATCTTCAAATAACAGAGAGCCTGCAAACCTATTCCTTAACGCAGGTATCACATGGAATATGAAATTAAAATAAATCATAAAACAAAAGACATAGAATGAAGAAATCAACAAAAAAGACGCTTGGAGCGATAATCTTTTTGGTTATTCTCATAGGAGGATTCCTAATATTGGGAAGCAGGATGGGAGCTGGCAACATGTTAAAAACCATTATGAATACAGCTCATGACTTATTATTAAACACAGTTTTCTATCTAATGGGAATCACCGTGCTTACGGGAGCCCTAAGCAAGCTATTTTCTGAATTTGGAGTAGTTGCCCTTTTAGAGAAGGTCCTAAAACCATTGATGAAACCCCTATTCAGATTACCGGGAGTAGGAGCCTTAGGAGCCGTTATGACTTTCCTTTCAGACAATCCTGCAATCATTTCATTAGCAAAAGACAAAAGTTTCAGTAAATTCTTTAAGAAATATCAATTAGTTTCATTAAACAACTTCGGAACAGCATTCGGAATGGGCTTTGTAGTAATCATCACCATGGTTGGCTATGGACACATTTCAGGAGCATTAGTCGGATTATTCGGAGCCTTTGTTGGAAGTATCATCTCTACAAGATTGATGCAAAAATTCACGCTTAAAGCATATCCAGAAATGGATTCACCGGTAGAAGTTGAAGGAACAACAACCGAAGGACAAGAAGAAGTAGAAGAAAAGAAAGAGAGCCTATTCATAAGAATAATGAATGCCATTTTGGACGGAGGTAGGAATGGTGTCGATTTAGGTTTACAAATCATACCCGGTGTTTTAATTATCTCAACTCTTGTAATGATGATAACATTCGGACCAAAAGATGCGACAATCGGTTATGCCGGTGTGGCATACGAAGGAGTTCCTATCTTGCCTTGGCTTGCTGAAAAAATAGATTTTGTATTCAAATGGTTATTTGGCTTTGAAAGCATGGAGTTAATTGCCTTCCCTATGACAGCTCTTGGAGCCGTTGGAGCAGCACTTGGACTTTTACCAACCTTTGCTGCAAACGGAATCTTAGATGCAAACGCAATAGCAGTATTTACTGCAATGGGAATGTGTTGGAGCGGTTATCTATCAACACACACCGCAATGATGGATTCTTTAGGTTATAGAAAACTTATCTCAAAAGCACTTTTAGCACACACAATCGCAGGTCTCTGTGCCGGAATCATTGCTCACTGGGCGTATGTTTTGATAAGTCTTATATAAATAACGACAACAACAAAAGAAAATCGGAGAGGTTTGAACTCAATTGCAACCTCTCCGATTTTTTTATTTTGTTCGATTCTCTCTAAACGTTGTTACTTCACGCGAACAATAAAATAGTTCTTTTTACCTTTTTGAACCAAAACATATCTATCGTTCAAAAGGCATGACGAATCGACAACAAAACCTTCTTTTACTTTCTCTTTATTGATTGAAATCGAATTTTCTTTCAATCCTCTGCGAGCCTCACCTTTTGAAGCAAGGATTTGTGTTTTTCCTGCAAGCAACTCTATGATGTCTATTCCGTTTTCCAATTCAGCTTTTTCAAGTTCGAAAGTAGGCACGCCTTCAAATACCGAAAGGAAAGTTGCTTCATCCAATCCTGCAAGCGATTCTTTTGTTCCTTTCCCGAAAAGAATGTCCGAAGCAGCCATTGCCGCATCAAGAGCCTCTTGAGAGTGAACCCTGATTGTTATATCCTTTGCAAGAGTTTTTTGAAGCAAACGCATATCGGGAGCTTTGTCGTGTTCGGCTTCCAATGCCTCGATTTCTTCTCTTGGCATCAAAGTGAATATTCTGATGAATTTCTTCGCATCATCATCAGATGTATTGAGCCAGAATTGATAGAAAGCATACGGAGATGTCTTTTCTGCATCCAACCATACGTTTCCCTTTTCGGTTTTACCGAATTTCTTTCCGTCTGCCTTTGTTATCAACGGACAAGTCAAAGCAAAGGCTTCACCACCTGTGGTTTTGCGAATCAATTCCGTACCACTTGTGATATTTCCCCATTGATCGCTTCCCCCCATCTGCAAACGACAACCATAATTATCAAAAAGATATTTGAAATCGTAAGCCTGCAAAAGTTGATAAGAAAATTCGGTGAACGACAATCCGCTTTCGATTCTCTTCTTCACACAATCCTTACTCATCATATAATTAACAGTGATATGCTTGCCTATATCTCTGATGAAATCCAAGAATGTCCAACTGTTATTCCAATCATAATTGTTCAGAATCAAAGCACCATTGTTGCAATCCTCCGAAAAATCCATGAATTTTGCCAATTGCTTTTTTATGCACTCTTGATTATGCTTTATCTGTTCAAGACTCAAAAGTTTTCTTTCTTCACTCTTGAAAGAAGGGTCGCCAATCATTCCCGTAGCTCCTCCAACCACAACTATCGGTCTGTGTCCGCATTGTTGCAAGTGCGTAAGCATCATCACACCAACCAAATGCCCTATATGCAAACTGTCTGCTGTCGGATCGATTCCCAAATATGCCGTTGTCATACCGCTGTTCAACTGCTCCTCTGTGCCGGGCATTATGTCATGAATCATTCTTCTCCAACGCAATTCCTCAATAAAATTTTTCATATCTTGATATTTTTCTCTATTTCAATATTTCGTAATTACGATACTCGCCAACCCTCCAACCTGTGTGCTTTTCAATCCACGCAAGCACTTTTGCTTTTGTTCCGAAGTTCTTTTTGGTCGGATCAAAACTGAATTGCCAATTTATGTTCTCTATTCTTCTTCGCATAACCTCTGGATGGGTTCCCTCAAACAGCTTCAACGAATCTATTGTCGAATAATCAAACTCATCACTCTTCGAAACATTCTTATCAACCCACTCATCGCTATGCCACAATTTGTTGAAGTTCTTTTGTTTTTCGGCTTGATGGAAAGGCGACTTAACCCAACCGTAATGATACATCCAAGCATCAATAGGTTTCACCTTTAATTTCCTGCCATCTATACGAAAGCCTTGTGCATCTCTGTATGAACGTATGTTTTTCCAAGGACGCACTATACGAATCTCTTTACGATACCAACGGCGAGAGTCTCCCACATAATCGTATGAGCCATAGAAATGAGTATAATTAAACAACAAGCCCTCAACTTCTTTGTTGTCTTTATATCTTTCCATCGCTTGTTGAATTGCGGGCAGATATTGCTCATGCACAACCTCATCTCCTTGAATGTAAAACGCCCAATCCGCATCTTGTTCTATTCTGTCAAAAGCCTTGTTCGTCTCTTCAGCCAACACCCTTCCACCTTCTCTCAAACTCTCATCCCAAACCGTATTCAGAATTTCAATCTTCGGAGAGCCTATGCTTTCAATCAATTCTCTCGTTCCGTCATCACAATCGCCTACTGCAACAACAAAACGATCGCAAATCGGCAATATCGACTTTATTGCTTCGACTATCGGATAGTCAAACCTTACTGCGTTCTTTACGAACGAAAAACCTACTACTTTCATATCAATCCGCAAAGATACAACAAAACAATGAAATTCCACGCCATCGGCATTGAGTTTTGCGGACATAGGATTCGGGATATAGAGTTCAAAAAAGGATTTGCGATTTTCCGAAAACAGGATTTTAACACCAATTAACTTAATTTTTATCCTTGACTTTATTTTTCGTAAATCGCAATCACATTTGCCAGAAACTTGATTTGATAAGACCGAAATCAAGTTTCAGAACAACAAAACAAAGAATCAAAAAAATAAAACAAAGAATCATTTCGACAAAACAGCGTTTCATTTTCCCAAAACACCGTTTTATCACGCCAAAATGCCGTCAAAAACCTTCCAAAACAGCGTTTCGTTATTGCAAAATTTGAAACAAATTTACTAAGATATTGATTTGCTGAATTTTATCAAAGCACTGATTTTTCGCATATTTGACCGAGGAATTTGCCTTGCCGACAGATTTTGAGAATATAAAGTTAAAATTAACGTTTTTTCACAATCTGAAAAAGCAATTCAGATCAGCAAAGGATATTCTATTGATTTACGGTTGTAAGTGGCGGTTTTGCTTTTTAGAAATGCCAACCGAGTCGCATGACAAACATAGATGCTCCGACCTTTCCGTTGGTGAACTCTCTATATTCTTCTCCGATAGACTCCAAAAGCAGATTCATACTCTCGATTGACTCCAACGAGCCTTTCAATTCTGCTGTTCCGAGATTGTAATAATTGAAAGCCAAACTCAAACGATTGAAAAAACAAAGCCCTACGCCGAGTTGAAATGCAAAGGTTGAAGTATTGTCAAAATTTATTTTGCCCGAGAAATACTCTTTCCCTCCTTCGCCGGATTCGACCGTAAAAACACGATCCATATCACTTACCATTCTGAAATTGACTCCCAATCCGACTTCTCCATATACCTTAATCGCTCCAAACAAACTTCTGTACAGATTTACCCCTGCCATAATCGGAACATTACAATACGATGGTGCCGATGCGGTAAAATAATCCGATGGATTGTTATGCGTTTCTATCATCGTCTTTGCCCCATCGTTTAATCCGTTATACATGATATCTACACTCGCCATCAGTTTCAGTCTTCTCAAAACAGGTAAACGCAAAGAGCATTGCCCTTTTACACCTATGCCAAAGCCGTTTTTGGCAGCACCTTCTCCTATATTATTTTGCAAAAACGCATTTGACGAACGGGCAAAACTGCCTACGGGCATGGTTTTACCGAAATGAAAAGACCAACCGTTGGTTTGGGAATATGCTTGTGTAAAAAACAAAATACCAATCAAAAATATACTAAGCACAACTGACCTTTTCATAACGTTTTATCATATTATAAATCAACCGAAAAACGAACAATCTCTTATTTTATTTCGTTTTGGGAACTCTTTTTCATTCTTGATTTCTTTATTCTCTGCAAACCGATGATTCTATTTCGAATAAGCAATTCTCCCTTTTTTATTTTGTCTAATTAGAAAAAAAAACTACCTTTGTACGTTCAAATGTAATTTTAACTAAATACAAAACATTATGAAAAAAGTTTTATTTTTGTTGTTGGCAACAGTTATGTTGCTCACGCAAGCAATGGCTCAGCAGGATTCTGTGAGCATCGGTAGTGCCACTACCAACACTTCGACAAGTGCTATACCGGGTTTGTGGGGCAATCACCGTTCTGTACACTTGTATTCTGCATCGGAGATGAATCTTCCGGAAGGTGGAATGATCGAAGGCTTAGCTTTGGATATTGCCTCGGTAACATCAGGATCGGGTCGTGAACTTCGTATCTATATGAAAGAAGTTAACGACACCACTTTACCAGAAAACATGACTATCAACGCCCTTGACGATGATGCTGTTTTGGTTTACAATTCCAACGGACCGTTAGCGATCACTGCAAACGCATGGAATTACATCACCTTACAAACTCCTTTCCTCTATAGCGGAGCAGGAAGTTTGTATATCTTCTTCGAAGGAGAGGGATGTACTGCCTCTGGTGGTTGTTCTGTTAATGTAAAAGGAGCAAATGGTGCAAGTAAGGCATGGACAAAATGTTGGGATACCAGCGCTCCTGACCTTAACTCACCTATTGCACGTTCAAACGATTACAGAGCAAACATCAGATTGTTTTATTCTCCTGCCACTGATGATTATTGCTATCCTGTATCCGGAATTACAGCAAGCAATCCGTCTATAGATGGAATCGATTTGTCTTGGACAAGCGATAACAACAGTTTCGTAGTACAATGCAAACTGCAATCTGAAAGTTGGGATTCTGAAAACGTAATAACACAAAATACCTCTTCAACAGAAATTACCCTTAGCGGACTTTTGCCATCTTCTTATTACGATGTCAGAATCAAATCGATATGTTCTGTCAATGAATCTTTATGGATGGGAACTTCTTTCGCAACCGAATGTGATGTAATCAGCACTTTCCCTTGGGTAGAAACGTTCAACAACGATTGGAGCTACAATCCGATGACAGACACAGCGTTTCACCCTGCACCTCTTTGCTGGTTGAATATGTCAGCTAAAGCTGCAAACTCTTCTTACATAGCAAAGCAAAACGCAAATGATGCTTACCTTTACGGATACGGAAGTTCATCAAGCGTTGTTGAGACTTACAGAAACTCAGAGTGGCTTATGACTCCTGTTCTTGAACTTACAGGAGGAGAAGTCTTGAATTTCTTTACCAAGAAGTCAAGTGCATCATACTCTCCTGAGTTGAGAATATATGCTTTTGAACTTTCTGACGGAGATGTTACTTCTTTGGCAGACACAAGCAACTTCTTTTTGATTGATTCCATAACAACGTTTACCACAAATTATGAAGAGAAAGAAATATCTCTTGAAGACCTTTCCGGACAATTCCGTTTAGCATTTGTAAGAAACAGAAAGATTGGACATGGTGCTGTGTATGTAAACGATGTTATGGTAAAACCGGCTCCTACTTGTGACAGACCAAGCAATTTGGTTGCAAGCAATATTACAGGAAACTCTGTTGATTTAACCTGGACAGAAGTTGAGGGTGCCGACTCTTACAATGTTTACTATAAGACTTCAGCCGCAGCAGATTGGACTATAGTTAATGCAACCGAAGTTCCTTTTACCTTGACAGGATTAGAACAAACAACTGCTTATACGATAAATGTACAAACTGTTTGTGCTGATGGAACTGAATCCGGTTTTATTTTGGCTCCTGCTATTTCGGTAACAACAACATGTGTTACACTTGTACCACCTGTGCTTGAAACATTTGATACTTATCCGGCAGGAACAGGTATAACAAATTGCTGGAAAGAAGGAAAACTTGCTTGGGCTGATATAGCAAACCCGGATTCAACTATAGCTATAACCGCAAATTCGTGGGATTCTTATGACAGCTATGTATTCGATAGTCATGCTGCAATAGAGCTTTATTCTACTACCCGAAAAGATTGGTTGATCTCACCACAAATAGATTTGGGAGACGGCTCAATAGCTTATGATTTGAAGTTCGACTTAGCGTTTACTTTTTGGAATAGTGCAGCAGATGCTTATAACGTAGGCAATCAAAAATTTGCTGTTGCGATATCTACTGATGGCGGACAAACATGGGATATGGAAAATGCAATGATTTGGGATAGTACATCTACTACTCAAGAAGGCTTCTTCATAAATGACATATATCCATCAGGTCAAAGAGTTGTTATGGATTTGTCTGAATATACCGGAAACATAGTTGTCGGATTTTATGGCGAACAACTTGTATCCGGAGGTGATAATAGAATTCACATAGACAACTTCCAAGTTGTAGAACATGTGGACTGTCTTGACCTTTTGTCTTTTGATTTGGCTGTTGCTACACCTACATCTGTTGCAATCAGCTGGCCTGTTCCTGAAGATTCAGATTACGATGCTGTGATTATTTATAACGAAGGAGATACTATCGACTGGGAAAATGGAATTACAGAAAACGTTACAGCAGGCACAGAATTTCCTTACATTTTGGAAGGTTTATCTTCTGAAACGACTTATACATTCTCTGTTGCATTTGATTGCGGTGGACAATACGCTCAACCGATAACGGTAACTATGCCTTCGGGAGGAGCAGAAATTCCTTTCATTTGTGATTTCGATGATCCTGACGTTGCTTCTCTTTGGACAATCAACAATGGAACTCACGCTACTAAATTGTATATAGGTGCTTTATCAGCAGAACCTGATAACAACAAATTGTATGTTTCATCAGATAATGGAGCTACCTTATCTTATTCTAAGACTGGAACAAATGTTGTTACAGCTGCCGTTCCTCTTCAATTCCCTGAAGAAGGTGTAACCTATAAAATCCAATTCGACTACAAAGGTGGTGGAGAAACTTCTTGGGACTACATAAAGGTTCTTTTGTTAGACCTTGGTGAAGACATCTCTGCAACAACCGCATCAACACAACCTGCATGGGCAGCCAGCACTTATGCACAAGAAGGTTTCCTTTACCCATCAGGAGTTAAGTTCAACTTGCAAAACAACGTAACAACTGCTGAGATAATCGTTCCGGGAGAGCTTGTGAACGGAACATTGAAAAACCTGTCTTTGCTTGGAGGCAAGATAGCTCTGGCGGAGATGAGATAGGCGTTGAAATAGACAACATTTCAGTTGTTGAAACAGCTTGTTCTGCTCCTACAAGTTTTGCTCTTGTAGAAGATGGTGCTCAAACGAACTCTTTGACATTTGATTTGGAAACAGAGCAAGGCGACGAATGGGAAATCAATTACAAGGTTTACGGTGCTGAAATTTGGGAATCATTAATCGTTTCTTCATCTACAGGAATCCAAATTGATGATTTGTTGTCCGGAACAATGTATCAATTCAGAGTTCGCTCAATATGCGGTGAAGATACTTCATGGTGGGCTCCTGTAAACGACAATGGTTATGTTCTTTACCAAACACTTTGTGAGGATATAACAATCTCAGAAGAAGAACCTTTTGTTGAAACATTCGATGCACCAACATGGTTCCGTAGTGGCAACATCACAACAGAAGGAGACCTCGCTCCATCTTGTTGGTTCAACATAGACGCAAAACATGCTTCTTATAACTGGAGACATGTTACGACTGCTTCAAATAGTTACAACGAATCTGCAGGTTCATTGGCTATGTACTCATATTCAACTGCAACCGCTGATACTATATCTGATTGGTTCATCACTCCTATATTCAATTTGTCAGGAGAGGAAACTTTCTCATTCTATGTTAAAACATCGACTTCAAACGAGACTTTGAAGATTATGTACTACAATGTTGATGAGTATGAGGATATGACTTCGGGAGCAGACACTGCAAACTTCGAATTGTTGACTACAATCAACCTTGAAGCAAATAGTGATTGGAACATTTATGATATCTCTTTGTCTGAATTAAGCGGAAGAACTCGTTTGGCATTCTACGCTTCTGTTCCTGGTTACTATCTCAGAATAGACGAAGTTATGGTTCACATTGTGGATTGTCAAAGACCTGAACACGACGCTTTGGTTGTTTCTGACATAACTCCTACAAGTGCCGTTGTAAATATAAACGACGATAACAACTCGGAATGGACTATTTACTACAAACCGGTAAACGCAGAAGTTTATGATGAATTGACAACAACAGATTCTTATAACGAATTGACAGATTTGTTGTCTAATACTACTTATGAATTCTATGTAGTTGCAAATTGCGGCAGTTCTCAATCACAACCTTCAAACACAATAACATTTATAACACCTTGTGCTTATGTTACTGAATTGCCTTACACAGAAGGCTTTGAAGCAGATTGGGTAACTGAAGGATTAAGCAATGTTGCAGCTCCTTCTTGTTGGATAAACATTAACGGAGGGTACAACAGCACTACTTACAAATGGACAAGATACACAACTGCATCAAGCGTTTATGACGGTTTAGTTTCAGCTCAGTCTTATGGTTATACATCAGGTACATACGTAAACAATGACTTCTTGATAACACCTGCAATCGATGTTGAAGGTGGTGCAAGATTGCGTTTCTATGCTAAGAAAGGTTCTACATCTTATAATGGTAAACTAAAGATCAAATACTATGATGTTACAGAGAACGGAGATATGTATTCAGCTGCAGATACTGCAAACTTCATAGATTTGGTTGAAATTTCTAATTTCACAACTACTTACGAAGAATATACATTTGATATTCCTGAGTTGCCATCTACTTATCGTATCGCTTTTGCAAGACAAGATACATCTAACGGATACATATATATAGATAATGTATCGATAGATTACGTTCCTTCTTGTATAAGACCCGAACCTGCATCAGTTGTTGCATCAGACATAACTACATCTTCAGCTACAATTTCTTGGACTGACAATGACGAATCGCACAGTTCTTGGAACGTTTACTATAGAATGTTAGGCACAGAAGAGTACATAGTTATTCCTGTTTCTGAACCAAGTGTTGAATTAACAGATTTGGTAAGTTCAGAATCTTATGAAGTTTATGTAACTACAAATTGCGGTAACGAAGAATCAGAAGGAACATATGTAACTACGTTCACAACATTGCAAGAGTCTGTTGAAATTCCTTACACTTGCGATTTTGAAGAAGTAGGTACAAACGGCTGGTTGCTAAGAAATAGAGGATGCACAAATAAATGGTATGTGGGTACTCCTGCTTCAGAAACCTCTGGCAAATTGTTTATAACAAATAACAATGGTGGTGCAGCGCAATACACTATTTCAGCAACTTCAATCGTTGTTGCTGAAAAGCTATTCCAATTGGGAGCAACAGACTCTGTAAGAATCAGCTTCGACCTAACAGTAGGAGGAGAATCAACTTACGACTATTTGAAAGTTTATTGGCTTCCTGTCGATACTGTTTACGAAGCAACAACAACTTCACCTTATTATGCACTCAATAGTTATGTACCAGGAACGATAATGAGCAATGCAAGCAATTCATCTTATCGTTTTCTTAATTCTATTTCTACTACCCAAAATATGAGCGTTACAATTCAAAACAATCCAAACGAATTAAGAAAACTTGTATTTGTATGGAAGAACGACATAAGTAATGGTAATCAACCGGGAGCTATTATAGACAATGTAATGGTTGAACCTGTGGGAGAAGAAATCACTTGCTTCAGACCTGTAGACAACTCATTGGTTGCAAGTAATATTTATTCAACATCAGCAACTATTTCTTGGGAAGCAAGCGATGAAAGTCAATCAGCATGGAATGTTTACTACAAAACTTCAACTGATGAAACTTATACTATGGTTACTTCAGATGAAACATCGATTGAATTGACAGATCTTTTACCTCAAACACAATATACAGTTTATGTAACAACCAATTGTGGTAGTGAAGAATCATCTCCTTCAACTACATTGACATTCAGAACGGAATGTGCGGCGGTTTCTGTACCTTGGTCAGAAGACTTTACGACAGATCCTATTACTTCTACATGCTGGAGTAAGATGAACGGAATGTTATCTGAAAATGTATCATTAACATCTACAACTTCGGGTACTTGGACATACTCATCAACAGCCGTTAATGGTAACTCAACAGGAAAGATAAAGAACAACGTTTATGGTACAAATAAGTCAAATTGGATTTTGACTCCGATGATTGACTTAGGTGAAAGCGGTGATCTTTACGAATTATCATTTGATTTGGCTTTAACTGATTATAACTATCCTAATAACCCTCCTGATGCTGCACCTGACGATAAATTTGCTGTCGTTGTATCAGAAGATGGAGTAACTTGGTCAAATGCAAATGTTTTAATTTACGCTGACGGTGATGAAGACACAGAACACAATTTCTCTGACTTCACAAATACATTCTCAAACATTAGTTTTGCTTTGCAAGATGCAGAAGGAAACCCATTGACAGGTATTGTAAGAATAGGATTCTATGTTGAAAGTACTATTGTCAATGGTGATAACGATTTGTTTATCGATAACGTTTCTATTGCACCTGCAAGCGGTGAAGAACCTGGTGTAACTGCACCTGTTGTTACTACTCTTGCTGCAACAGCAATTACACATGACGGAGCAACATTGAATGGTACAATCACAGCAGGTAGTGAAACTATCACTGCTCAAGGATTCATGTACAAAGCAACTGCAGCTGCTGATTGGACAACCGTTAACGCAACAGGTGAAACAATCTCTGCAACTTTGACTACTTTGATTTCAGGAACAGAATATGCATTCAAAGCATTTGCTACAACAGCAAGCGGAACAGTAGAAGGAGAAACAATGACATTCACAACAACTTGTGGAACAGTAACAAGTTTCCCTTATGTTGAAAGCTTCGAAGGTCTTGACTTTGCTTGTTGGACTGTTTCAGCTGTAACAGCAGGAGCAGAGCCTTGGGAATTGGATGATGAACCTGTTTATGGAGAAGATATAGTTCTAAGTCCTGTTTATGGAAATCAAGCAGCTGTACATACTTATATCTTCGAAGAATCATCAAGATTGGCGTCTCCAATACTTGACTTGAGCTCTTTGACAAATCCATACTTGAAGTTGAGTTATGCTCGTTTGTCTTTCGAAGGTCCTGCTGAAACATTGACAGTTCAATACAGAACAACTGCCGATGGAACATGGACAACTTTGACTACATTGAGCGGAACACCTGATCAATGGATATTGGATTCAATTGCATTACCTACTCCAAGTGCTACATATCAAATAGCATTTACTTCTGAGGGAGTCGACGGATACGGAGTAGCGGTTGACTACTTGACTATTTACAATGCAATAGCAGGAGAAGAGCCTGAAGTTATAGCTCCTGTTGTTACAACTTTGGCTGCAACAGCTGTAGATCACCAAGGTGCTACTTTGAACGGTACAATCACAGCTGGTAGTGAAACTATCACAGCTCAAGGATTCATGTACAAAGCAACTGCAGCTACTGATTGGACAACTGTTAATGCAACAGGTACAACAATCTCTGCAACTCTTTCTGCTTTGACTGCTGAAACTGAATACACATTCAAAGCATTCGCAACTACTGCTACAGGTACTGTTGAAGGAACAGCTATGACATTCACTACAACTGCAGCTCCTATCGTAGCTCCTGTTGTTACAACTCTTGCAGCAACTGCTGTAGATCACGAAAGTGCTACATTGAATGGTACAATAACTGCTGGTAGTGAAGCTATCACAGCTCAAGGATTCATGTACAAAGC
>DEPP01000130.1:0-653 GCA_002358835.1 Bacteroidales bacterium UBA3389 | reverse complement strand
GATTGGACAACTGTTAATGCAACAGGTACAACAATCTCTGCAACTCTTTCTGCTTTGACTGCTGAAACTGAATACACATTCAAGGCATTCGCTACAACAGCAAGCGGAACAGTTGAAGGAACTGCTATGACATTCACAACAACTGCAGCTCCTATCGTAGCTCCTGTTGTTACTACTCTTGCAGCAACTGCTGTAGATCACGAAAGTGCAACATTGAATGGTACAATCACAGCAGGTAGTGAAGCTATCACTGCTCAAGGATTCATGTACAAAGCAACTGCTGCTGCAGATTGGACAACTGTTAATGCAACAGGTACAACAATCTCTGCAACGCTTACTGCTTTGACAGCAGAAACCGAATACACATTCAAAGCATTTGCAACTACAGCAAGCGGAACAGTTGAAGGAACAGCGATGACATTCACAACATCTGCAACTCCTATCGTAGCTCCTGTTGTTACTACTTTGGCTGCTACCGAAATCACTAATGCAACAGCTAAGTTGAACGGTACAGTTACTGCAGGCAGCGAAGAAATAGTTGCACAAGGATTCATGTACAAAGCAAGCAACGCTGCTGATTGGACAACCGTTGCGGCAGTAGGTGAAACAATGAGTTTGACTGTTGAAGGTTTGGAAGCAGAACTTGAATACGT
>DEPP01000138.1:10577-10917 GCA_002358835.1 Bacteroidales bacterium UBA3389 | reverse complement strand
GCACAAGGTACTATTTATCCTGACGTTATAGAAAGCTGTAGTGTGAAAGGTCCGAGTGTGACGATAAAATCTCATCACAATGTGGGCGGTTTGCCTGATTATATGAAGTTGCAGTTGGTTGAACCATTGAGAGCATTGTTCAAAGATGAGGTAAGACGTGTCGGTAAGGCGTTGGGATTGAAAGAAGAATTGCTTGGAAGACATCCATTCCCAGGTCCAGGTTTGGCAATCAGAATTTTGGGAGAGGTAACAGCCGAAAAGGTAAGTATACTTCAAGAAGTTGATGATATATTTATCTCAAATCTCAGAAAAGATGGCTTATATAATAAAGTATGGCAGG
>DEPP01000138.1:0-10493 GCA_002358835.1 Bacteroidales bacterium UBA3389 | reverse complement strand
GAAAGAGTTGTTGCTCTTAGAGCTGTGGAATCTGTCGATGGAATGACGGCTGATTGGTCTCATTTGCCGTATGAATTTTTGGCAAAGGTGTCTAACGAAATCATAAATAAGGTTAAGGGTGTCAATAGGGTATGTTATGATATCAGTTCAAAACCTCCTGCAACTATAGAGTGGGAATAATCTCTTATCTAAAACATTGAGTTATGAAAGTCTTTAATCGGTTGAATTGTTTCTTGGTTTTGTTGTTTTGTTCCTTTGTTTTATTCGCACAAAACGAAGATTTGTCTGATGATGTTCTTGTTGGACTTCATAAAGTTAAGCAAGGAGAGACTTTGTATAGGATTTCGCGCAACTTCTATTTGACAGAAAAAGACATAATGGAGGTAAACGTCGGCTTGACTGCGGAAAATCTAAAAGCAGGTCAGATTATAAAGATTCCAATTACCACAAGAAATAAGGAATCTTTCAAAACGACACAGACAGACAATGTTACAAAGGTACAAAACAATACTTTGGTAGTAAAGAAACAGCCGAAGAAAAAACTTGACAAGAGTAAAAAAATCAATGTTGCAGTACTTTTGCCACTCAATTATGAAGAAGTTGATAAGCTAACCTTTACAAAATTTAACATAGATGAGAAGAAAAGGCAGCGATATAAGTGTTTTGAGTATGTAAGCTTTTATGAAGGTGCAAGAATTGCTCTTGACGTTCTTGAAAGTAAAGGTTACAAAGTAGATTGTTTTGTTTACGATGTGGGAGAACGGGATAGAACTGAATTGGATGTTGCTTTAAGTTCACCGGAAATGAAAGATATGGATTTAATTATTCCATTGGTATTCAAGGATAACTTTTCCGTTGTAGCACAATTTGCACAACAAAATAGGATTCCTATTGTCAATCCGATGAGTTCGGATATGAATATTCTGCAAAACAGTTATACTTTTAAGATTCAACCATCGGCTGCGGCAGAAGTTGAAACCATTATTCGTTTTATAAGAGCTAATCATGCGGAAGACAATATTATTGTTTTGCATGATAATACAGCCGACATCAAACCTGCGGTTGATTACTATGAACAATTGTTATCGAAAAGCAGTATGATGTGGACGATTATGGATTACACAAAGTATGCCAATAAATTGACAAGTAAGTTGTCAGTAACAAAGAATAATGTTGTGATAACTTTGTTTGGAGATGATGAAAAACGAGAAGCCGAAGTTGTAGTTAAGAGATTGTTGTCTGTTTTGTCGTCTAAAAAGAATGCAAAGATAACTCTGTTTGGTGATTATGCTTGGACGGAATTCGGCTCTTTGAATTTTGAACTTTTAGAGAATTTTAATTTTCATTTTACTTTGAGTTATTTGAATGACTATACAAATACGAATTTTGTAGAGTTTGTAAAAAAATTCAGACATCACTTTAAGACCGAACCGGATAAGTTTTACGCAGCTTTGGGTTATGATATAATGATGTATTTCGTGCAAGGGTTGGTTGAAAATGGTGAAGAATTTATTGAAAATCCTCAAGTATCTGATTTGAGCGAAATGATAAATCCTTATTATTTTGAAAGGCGTGATGTAACTCGAGGATATCAAAATAAGAGAACAACAATCTACAAGATGGAAAACTACAAAATAAAATCGATCGGAAGATAAAATGAGGATAGAACGAAGAATACTATTATTTTGTTTGTCAATCTGTTTGACAGCTTTCTCTTTTGCCAAACCAGAACTTGATTCTGTTAAAATGGTTCATGATTTGGATAAAAGCGATTTTGAATTGAAAAACTTCGATGCAAATAAGCATTCGGCAGAAAAGTCAGTTATTTATTTTGAAACAGAGAATAAAAAACTAAAAACAGGAAGAATTATACTAAACCTATCAACCCTCAATCGGGAAGAGGTAACTATTGAATGGCAAAACTATTCCGGAAAGATAAAAAACTCTCGTTGGTCGCTTAAATTGCAATATAGATTGTCTGAAACAGATGAATGGAAAGATGTATTAGATTCTCGTTCTCGTCCTTGTGAGTTTTATACTACCAAAAGGGCTATAACGAAAAATTTTTCTGAGATTGTACTACCCAAAGAGTGTAATAATCAACCACTTGTTCAACTATCATGGAAATTAAGTCGCATAAGAGGAAAAGGAAGTGCACCAAACATACAGACTCGTAAGATAAAAATATCTTCACTACATGATCCATTTAACGGACTTGCCACAGAGATAACATTGCTTCAAAAAATTGATAAAAAAATTCTTGAAGTCAGCCAATTGAATTTTAATCATATACCATTGCCTTATACTTATCCTGAATCGGTTCGTTTAAGATTGAATGGAAAACATGTAAGGGATATACTGAAATTTGAAATCACTGGAGCAGATAAAGATTGCTTTTTGTTGGAAGCAAAAACCTTGGATATAAGACATGGATCAAAAAACATCACTCTTTCATACGCTCCAAAAAAGGAAGGAAAGCATAAAGCAGTGTTGGTGATTTCGTCGCGTGGTTTGCAAGAAGATATTCAAATACCTTTGGAAGGTTCTTGTGAAAAGGCAAAAGATTTTAATATCTCTTCGATAAAAGATGAGGTGTTGCACGATAGGAATATTACTTATATGATAAGGGTTTTCTCAAATAAAGATTATCAATTCAGAATGAAAGTAAAACCCGAAGATAGTGAAGATTACGATTCACCAAGAAAGCAAATCAAAACCAATATTCTTGTAACCTATAAATGGTATCGTGATAATGTTTGCTTGATGACAATGGAAGATGAGGTTAAAACATCGGATTATTGTGTTCCTCTTCAATCACCTGCAACTGCAAACATGATGGAGATAACTATAGACAACATCGATAACTTGGAATTGTCGGATTTCTATTTCGGATTCCCTAAACCAAAGCGTATGATACGCTCAGGACATTGGAATGACCCAGATGTATGGGAGCCGAAAGGGGAACCGAATATGGAAGACTTTGTTTACATAGAAGATAGTTGCAAGGTAATGGTTACAACAGATGTTGTGTGTTCGATGCTTGTGCTCGGAGATAATGTAAACGTTGATATAAACGCAGGAAAGATGTTTTACGTTTCTGGAGATATCGTTTATGGAAATCGTTCTTATTTTACGGTGCGTCAAAATTTACTTCCCGAAAGATGGAATTATATATCATCGCCCGTAAACCAAGCGAGAGCACTTGTATATTCGATGAGAAATACAGAAAATGAGACTTGGTTGATGAAATATAACACAGGCGTTGTAAGTAAACACGGGGATCATTGGAGTGAATATTTGGTTGATCCGAATCTTATTTTGCAACCGGGTATCGGATATGCGGTTTATACTCACGAAAACCTAGATGTTAAGTATGAAGGCATACTTTGTAATAGCAATACAACAGTTTCGCTCGCTTCTAAGAATAATGACAAGTGGAATCTTGTGGGTAATCCGTTTACAGCACCATTAAGTACCAAGAAACTTTATGAAGATATTGATGGAAGAATACAAGGGAATGCCATATTCTTATTTGATAGGGAGAATTTAGTGTATAATCCTATCATAGTAGATGAAAACGAAGAGGTAATGATACCTTCTTTGGAGTCTTTCTTTGTTGAGGCGATTCAAGATGGAAGAGAGGTAACCTTCAAGAGAAATCATCAGTACATTCCTAAGAGTGGAACAGGTTCTCTGAATAATCATAACTACCTTACTTTGACTGCACAAATCGATGGCAAGAGTCAGTATGCGTTAATGGGTATGATCGAAGGTTCGGATTATGGTTTTGATGAATACGATGCACATAAGATGTTCGGGATAAGTGAAAATATGCCGGAGATTTATTTTATTGTGGATAAGGAAGAGGTATCTGTCAATACATTTCCTGATTATCCTGCAGCTTTTGACGTAGGGATGTATATAGGTACCGATGATGTTGTCGATATACAACTAAACAATCTTTCGGTTTTACCATCGAATGTCAGTGTGATATTGGAAGACAAGCAAGAAGGTGCGTTTTATGATTGTTGTTTGCCGAATAAAATTTCTGTTGATTTGAAAAGTGGCACAACTTCCGACAGATTTAAGATTTATTTGAATAAAGCAATCAATCTATACGAGATTCACCCCGAATATTCGGGAATATATTTGTGGAGTGATGATAATCGAATAATGGCTTATGGGGATGGGATACATCAATTGAACGCTGTAAAGGTATATGATAAGAATCACAATGTTATAGGTGAACAAGAATTTGATTCAAATGTTCTTGTATTTGATAAAATCGAGCAAAAGGGTCGCTATACCGTTGATATATTAGTTGATGGTGATTGGATTAAAGACTTTATAATTGAAATAAAATAACTCTAATAACGATAGTAATTTTCAAATGAAATTATCGAGAAACTTATTTGTTTGCTTGTGCTTAATATTTTTAACTTACTTGGTAGGCTATTCGCAAACCAATGCTGTAATCAAGAATCTGGAAAAAGGAGAGTATGAAGAAGCTTTTGTAAAGTTGAATTCATCTTTCAAGGATACCAATAACGTCGAACGCTTGGGCTTAATGTATCAATATTACGCAGATACGAATAATCCTTCTTATAATTCATGTCTTGCATATCACTATGCAAACAGGTATAATCAAAATAAGACTGCCTCCAAAATAGAAATCAAAGAATTTATTCAGCAAACCCTATCACGAATCCATAATTCCGAAAGTGTTGAAAAATTAGAAGAATTTATCGAATGCTTCAGAGAAGAAACTGCCTATGTGAAAGAAGCTGTCAGATTGCTGGAGCAGACGTCTTTTATCAATGCGCAAAAAGTTGGAAGCATAGAAGCATACGAAGAATATGTGAGAAAATTTCCAAATGCACTTCAAAGCAGTTTGGCAAAACAAGAAATCGACAGATTGGTAATAGAAAATGTTTTGGAAAGTGAAGATTTGGAACAACTGAGAGCTTTCGTTCAAACAAATGATAATCCGAAATATGTAAATCAAGTAAAGTTAAAGATAGAAAAGTTGGTGTTTGCACAATCTTTGGAGGCTAATACAGCTGACGCATATTTAACTTACTTGGAAGAATATCCCGAAGGAGCCTATGGAAAGTTGGCAAAGCAAAAATTGAACGATGTTTTGTATCTGAATGCCACACAATCTGGAAAAGTAACCGAACTTTCGAGATTTGTCAAAGAACACCCAGACCATCCGGATTGGAATTCCGCTTTCACACAATTGAGAAGAAAAACATTTGTTCAATTATCCGTTTTGGGAATGAAGACTCTGTATGAGGCTGATAATAATTTGGATTTGTTAAATAGGTTTGCACAACTATATCTTGAAGATACCAGAAAATCGACAATGGATACGTTGCTTGCAAGTTTCCCTTCGCTTGCCACAGAACAATATTTTCAAAAAGCAGATAAAAACAGAAAAAGCATAGAAACTTTGTTGAGTAAACCAAAAATTGAAAATACCGATTTCAAATCAAATAAGAAACTATTTACACAAAAAGGAAATATACAGACATATGATTTGGTTGAAAAATATCTTCGCTTGAACGCAAACGCTAAGAGTTTTGATAAACACATCTATTCATCCTTGACGACAAATCTTCAACAATCCAAGTTGTTGCCGTTATTTGTTGAACAAAGAGAGTTTCCTGAAGCAAGAGAACTTAAAGATGTGCAATCGGAACTTGTTTCTGCTCGAACATTAAATGGATTCTGTGTAGAAAGTTCTTTGGACGCCTGCGATATATACAGAATAGTAACCGATTATTCAGGAAAGGTGGATTCTGTTTTGCTGCCTTCTCCTGTTAATACGAGATATAGAGAAACCGCTCCTTTGTTATCATCTGACAAAAAGACGTTATTCTTTTCTTCGGATGCAGGAGTGAATCACGGAGGTTTGGATGTGTATTTTGCTCACAGAGAAGACGCCGAAGTATGGGACAATTGGAGCGAGCCGATCTTGTTCGGAGAGGATATAAATACAGCTTACGATGATGTGGTTTTAGAAGTCGGAGAAAAAGAACTTGTAGTTCAAAGCGGTAAATCGCAAACAAAAAAAGTATATCTTCTTGAAGAAGAATTGCAATTCATTGATGGATATTTGTTAGATCAAAGCGGACGTTTCCTAAAAGGTGAAATATTGATTTTAGATTCGATAACGCTTGACACACTCTATATAACGCACAGCAACAACAAAGGATACTTCGCATACCTCAAGCCCGAACAACCATATTGTTTGCATTCACAGATGAGTAATCATATAAACTTCTTTTCAAATGACCTTTCGCAAGTTGTTGTTCAAAGTATAGAAGATTTGATTTCAACAAAAAAACTATTCATTACAGAAAATCCTTTCGGAAATAAAAAACGCAATCAACTTACTCCAAAAGGTAAGCGAGAACTTGAATATTTTGCTCAAAGTATTAAGCATATCAATTACACAGTTACCATATCTGTTCATATACATACCGAATCCGATGCAGAAAAAGCAGAAAAGATTTCGATGCAACAGGCAGATGAGATAACCAAATTGTTGATTAAAAACGGTATTCCCAAAGAAAAGATTGTTATTGTAGGATATGGAAATACAAGCTCTTTGATTGGTTGGGAGGGAAAAGACAGATTGGAAATAGGATTTTTGAATAATTGATTCTGTTTTTGGTACTCGTAATCTCATTTTTTTGATGCGTAAAAACGGATCTTGGTTTCGGTGAAATGAATCTTTGTTTCAGGAAATTCTTTCTTGAATTCAGTAAATTGTTTCTTGAATCTGGTTTTTTCTTTCTTTGTTTGGTGAAAAGCCTTGTCAAAATTGGTTATTTCAAATAATCTTTCTATCTTTGCAGTTTGAAATACTATGGAAAGACAATCTACAATAAATAAACCGATAGAACTATCCGGAAAAGGACTTCACACAGGCAAAATGGTGAAAGTAAGACTATTGCCTGCAGAACAAAATAATGGAGTTGTTTTCAGAAGGATAGATTTGGAAAATCAGCCGATTATCAAAGCATCAGCTGATTTGGTTACAGACACTTCAAGAGGTACAACCCTCGAAAAAGAAGGCGTGAAAGTCTGTACGGTAGAACATCTGATGGCTGCACTTTATGCTTTGATGATTGATAATTTGGTTGTTGAATTAGACGCAGAGGAGATACCTATTTTGGATGGTAGTTCTCGTTTGTGGGTAGAGGCAATCGAGCAAAGCGGAATTAAAGAATTGGAAGCCGAACGTCGTTATTATGAATTAAAAGAAACGGTTGTTTATACTGAGCCAGAGAGCGGTATTGAGTTGATAGCAATGCCATATAACGGCTTTCGAGTTGATTTGGCAATAGATTTTGCATCCAAATCCATAGGAGCACAGCTTGCTGACTTGAAATCATTGGATGAATTCAAAGAAAATTTCGCAACATGTCGCACATTCGTTTTGTTAAGCGAAATAGAATTGTTGTTAAAAGCAAATCTTATCAAGGGCGGAGACTTAGATAATGCGTTGATATTTGCAGACAAAACCTTAGAAGAACATCAAGTGAACCACCTTGCAAGTGTTTTTGGAAAAGATCCTAAACAAATCAAAGTGGAACAAGGTGTGCTTAATACCATAAAACCACAATTCGATAACGAACCTGCACGTCATAAATTGCTTGATTTTATTGGCGATATTGCCCTTGCAGGACGATATATTAAAGCCCGATTTATCTTGAAGAAACCGGGACATAGAGTAAATAATTGTTTATCAAGAAAAATAAAAACTTTGATGGAAGATACAAAAACAGTGCCTGTGTACGATCCGAACAAAGAACCGGTGTACGATATTAAGGCTATAAAAGGGTTATTGCCTCATAGATTTCCTATGTTGCTTGTAGATAAGGTGATTGAAATTGGGGAAGACTATGTTGTAGGTTTGAAGAATGTAACCGGAAACGAGGATTTTTTCAACGGACACTTTCCTGAAGAACCTGTTATGCCGGGTGTGTTGATTGTGGAGGCGTTAGGACAAACCGGAGGCATATTGGTGTTGAAAGATGTTGAAGATCCTGAAAATTACAGCACTTATTTCATGAAATTTGAAGAAGTAAAATTCAGAAATAAAGTTGTTCCGGGAGATACATTGTTGCTAAAACTCCAATTGACAGAGCCAATCCGCAGAGGAATCGTTAAGATGAAAGGAACGGCTTATGTAGGCGATAAAGTTGTTGTTGAAGCCTTGATGATGGCTCAAGTTGCAAAAACAAAAAAGTAGAGATTATGAATCAGCAACTCTCTTATATTCATCCCGATGCTAAAATCGGTAAGAATGTAAAGATAGAACCGTTTGTTGTAATCTATGAAGATGTCGTTATAGATGACGATTGTTGGATTGGAGCTCATGTTACAATCTTTCCGGGTGCGAGAATAGGAAAAGGTTGTAAGATATTCCCGGGTGCAAGCATATCCGCAGTTCCTCAAGACTTGAAATTCGCAGGAGAATACACTACTTGCGAAATTGGTAACAATAATATGATAAGAGAGTTTGTTACGATAAACAGAGGAACATCTGCAAGTGGTAAGACTGTTATCGGAGATAATAATCTGATTATGGCTTATGCTCATGTGGCACACGATTGCGTTTTGGGAAATAATTGTATCCTTGCAAATTCTGCAACATTGGCAGGTCATATTGTTGTAGATGATTTTGCAATTATTGGAGGACAATCGGCAATTCACCAATTTACAAGAATCGGAAAGCATGTTATCTTGATGGGAGGCTCTCTTGTCGATAAGGATATACCGCCTTATGTAAAGGGAGGTAAGTTCCCTGTTTCTTATTGCGGTGTTAATTCTGTCGGTCTAAGCAGAAGAGGATTTTCAAACGAGGTTATAAACAATATTCAAAGCCTTTATAGAATCGTATTTCAAAAAGGATTGACTTATTCCAATGCTCTCGAAGAATTAAAGCAACAACCGATTTCTAAAGAAAGAGATGAAATAATAGCTTTCATGGAAGCATCGGAAAGAGGCTTGATGAAAGGTTTTACATCTGTAAGAAAATAAATATTTTATAAAGATACAAATAGAAAAGTATAAGGGTGAGATATTGACAATTTGTTTTTATCTTACCCTTTGTGTTTTTCGTGTGATTACTATAAAAATAAAAAGATATGATTACTTGTGATGATGCAATAATTGAAAAAATGGTGTTGCATAAAGTTGGAAACAAGGTTAATAATGAGCCTTTGAAATTATCACAATCCGAATTTGCTTTGCATGGTGAAATAAGCAATATTTTATTAAAGTATTTCACAAGCAGTTTTCGCTCTCCGATAACCTATCGTCTTGCAGGAGAAAATGGCGTTACGGGAAATAAGATAGGCAGATTCGTAAAAGAAATCTTTGAAAATAAGTCTGAATTGTATTCAAACAGTGTTGAGATAGCAAAGTATCTTTATGAGGTTTCGGAGCATCCGAATATAAAATCGGGAGAACTTTATGTTGTTTTGTTGAGTCGTTGTTTTGTTGAGGGGGAAACGGTGGATGCAATCGGTATATTCAAATCGGAAAACAAAGAAACCTACCTTAAAGTGTTTCCACAGGGAGATGGTTTTGATATAGAGAGTGATAGCGGAATCAATATCAATAAATTGGATAAGGGTTGTATAATATATAATAAGGAAGCTGAAGAAGGGTTCGTTGCACAAGTGGTTGATATATCCAATCGTGGGGGAGAGGCAGCCTTTTGGATAGATAATTTTCTTGGATTACAACAACGACAAGATTCTTATTTCAATACGCAACATACAATCGATATGTGCCGAGGTTTTGTTTCGGAATATTTGCCAACGGAATATGAAATGAATAAGGCGGATCAAGCAGAATTTTTGTCGAAAACAGCAGATTTTTTCAAGGAATACAATCAGTTCGATATGGAACGCTTTGGCGATGAAGTGATGGAAAGTGATGAGTTGAAACAATCGTTTAAGGATTATAAGGCTCAGTATGAGAGAGATTTTGATGTTGATTTGGCTGATAACTTTACGCTAAACGAACTGGCATTTCGAAAAGGGCAAAGATTCTTTCGTTCGGTTATGAAATTGGATAAGAATTTTACGATTTACATTCACGGAGCTCGCAATCGCGTTGAGCAGGGTGAAGATGCCGAAACGGGAATGAAATATTACAAATTTTTGTACGAAAACGAGAATTGAAAATAGTGGTGAAATGAATCAAAGAAACAAAAAAATCTTTCTTGATTTCACTGAATTGTTTCTTTGATTCAGAAAAATAAAACAAAGAAAAGATAAAAGGCTTTCGGAGAGTGATAAAACTATACTTTTTCTGTGAGTTTTTTTTGCTTAACTGCCGTTAGTTTTTGAAAAAATCCTTATCTTTGCACCCGTTTTATTTAGAAATTAACAATATAAGTATAGAATTATGTCTCAGATTATTGGAATTCATTCAAGACAAATCCTCGATTCAAGAGGAAATCCAACTGT
>DEPP01000124.1 GCA_002358835.1 Bacteroidales bacterium UBA3389 | reverse complement strand
ATTTCTCCTGCTTCTTTTGTAGATTGACGTTGTGCGTCATTAAAGTATGCAGGCACTGTTATAACAGCCTCAGTTACCTCTTGACCTAAGTAATCTTCAGCAGTTTTTTTCATCTTTTGAAGAATGATTGCTGAAATTTCTTGTGGAGAGTACAATCTTCCGTCAATATCTACTCTTGGAGTATTGTTATCACCTTTCACAACCTTGTAAGGTACGCTTGAAACTTCACCTGCAACCTTATCAAACGTTTCTCCCATAAATCTCTTTATAGAGTAAATTGTGTTGTGTGGGTTTGTGATTGCCTGACGCTTTGCAGGATCTCCCACTTTTCTTTCTCCAGATGATACAAATCCGACAACAGACGGAGTTGTTCTTCTTCCCTCGCTGTTAGAGATAACAACAGCTTCATTACCTTCCATTACAGATACGCAACTATTTGTCGTACCCAAGTCTATTCCTATTATCTTACCCATAATTCTTGTATGTTTTTATTTTTTTATTTATTTCAGTTTATTACACCCTTTATACTTCAACTTCCGTGCCAAATCGATAATTTTGAAATTTTATGACAATTTGTCAGAGTTTTACAACAGGTCTGCAAATTAGACATCTAATCAATCGGTTTTATAATCTAACAATTCAAAATAGTAATAGTTTTGTTGAATATGATAGATTGAAAATGCGTGTTCAAAATCAAGTGATTATGAAACAAAGAAAGAATTTGTTAGATCTTGATTTCGCTTGAGCGAATCTTGATTTCAGAAAATTGTTTCTTGATTTTATTTTTACGATTCTTTTTTTTGCATCTAATCTTAACTGCAAAAAATACTTTAATTTTGGAAATTACTCGTGCGTTATCGGCAAAAAATCGTACCTTTGTCGCTTTAGTATCTTTTGTATTGAATAATTGAAAAATAAAATAGGGATAAGATATGACAAAGATTAAATTGATTACACCGATTGTTATGTTTTTATTATGTGTTCAAACTTTGAATGCACAAAAGACAAACGAGGTCAATACTCTTATAGGGACTGATGCACATGGACACACATATCCGGGAGCTACATCTCCATTTGGGATGATTCAACTTTCGCCTGACACTCGTCAAGATAGTTGGGACGGTTGCAGTGGCTATCATTACAGCGATAAAGTGATATATGGTTTTTCTCATACCCACCTTTCGGGAACCGGTTGTTTGGATTATGGGGATATTCTTTTCATTCCTACAATCAAAGCTTGGAGTGAGAAAGATTTCTCTATGACATTTTCGCATAAAAACGAAACCGCATCGGCAGGATACTATGCAATAAGCAATCTGAATAATCAATCAATAGATGCTTTTCTTACAACAACTCCGCGTGTAGGCTTTCACAAATATTCATTCCCTGCTTCGGCAAAACAAACGAGTATAATAATCGACTTACTTTGGAGAGACGAGCTATTGGATTGCAGTTATAAGATATTGAATGATTCAACCATAGTGGGCTATCGTTGCTCTAAATCATGGAATGAAAATCAAAAAATATTCTTTGCAACAATCTTTTCCTCGAAAATAAGCAAGCATAAATTCGATGAACAAACCAAAAGATTGTTTCTTGAGTTTGAACCGGCCGAAGAAAACAACAAAAAAACTATTGAGGCAAGGACTGCAATATCTTCCGTAAACGAAGAAGGTGCATTAAAGAATCTTGCAAGTGAAGAGAGCATCCGATTTGACAAAGCATTGACAAAAAACACTGCTTTATGGGAAAAAGAGTTAGGAAAGATTGAAATATCGGGTGCAAGCAAGAAACAAAAAGAAATATTCTACACTTCGCTTTATCATTGTATGATTGCACCGAATCTATATAGCGATGTAGATAATCGATACAGAGGAATGGACGATCAAATCCATCGTTCAAAAGGATATAAGCGTTATACAGTCTTCTCTCTTTGGGATACATATCGTACGCTTCACCCATTGCTTTCTATAATAGACCAAGAACGTAGCTTGGATTTTGCAAAGACCTTTATTGACATGCAGTTGCAAAACGGAGAATTGCCGATGTGGGAACTTGCTTCGGCAGAAACTCATTGTATGATAGGAATGCACGGCGTCAGTGTTTTGGCTGAGCTATATCAAAAAGGCTTGGGAATCTATCCAAAGCTTACTTTAGAATCTATGCTCAATAATACAGACCCTCAATTGCGTGTAATAAATAAACGAAACTATACAGAGAAGAAGCATAACTTGCTTGGATTGGATAGGTTTACTGAAAACGGTTATATATCTTCCGAATTTGAACACGAAGGAGTAAGTAAGACGGTCGAATATGCTTATAATATGTATTGTGTCGCCCAAGTTGCAAAATCACAAGGAAGAATGGATGTTTATGATGAGTATATTAGAAAATCACAATACTATAAGAACCTAATCAATCCTGCAACCGGATTCATAGAACCAAAGGAAAATGGACGCTTTTTGAAGAATTTTGACCTTAGACAGATAGATCAAAACTATACAGAGGGCAATGGTTGGCATTATACCTTTTATGCACCTCACGACATCCCTGCTTTGATAAATCTTATGGGCGGAGAATTGGAATTTTGCAAGAAATTGGATAAGCTATTCTCAAAATCAGCCACACCAAACGGCAGAAATCAAGCTGATGTTACCGGTTTGATTGGCGGATACGCACACGGCAACGAACCTTCTCAGCATTCGGCATATCTATACACATACGCAGGACAACCACACAAAACTCAGAAATACGTAAGACAGATTCTGATAACTTTATATGATAATACACCGGATGGAATCTGCGGAAACGACGATGTAGGACAAATGTCAGCGTGGTATGTTATGAGTGCAATGGGATTATATCCTGTTTCACCGGTTGATAAAGAGTATATCATAACAACGCCTCTTTTTGATAAAAGCGTGATTCATTTAGAGAATGGAAAGACATTTACAATCATCGCACCGGAAGCAGATAAGAAGAAATACATTTCTGAAATTTATCTGAACGGAAAAGAAATCAATGATTACAAAATCTCACACGAAGACATTATGAAAGGCGGAGAATTGCGTATGGTTTTAAGCAACATCCCCGTTATTGAGAATGAAGTAACCGAAGTAAGAAAATTGAATAGCGAAACAGACATTGTCATTACTCCATACTTGTCTTACGAAGGCACTGCAACTTTTACCGACAGCCTTATCGTGGAAGCATTTGCGTTTTACCCCGAAGACACCATCGAATTGGCATTTGAATCCGGCAAAACTTTGAGTTTCGTTGGCAAAGGCAGATTTGTGCTGAACGAAAGCGAATCTTTGTCTATGTATTCCAAAAATGGGAAAACTTCACAAAAGGTTGAAGCGAAGTTCTATAAAATTCCAAAGGGCAGAAAGGTGAAAGTGTTGAGTAAATACAACAATCAATACACCGCAGGTGGCGATGAAGGATTGATAGATCAAAAAAGAGGTGGCGATAATTGGAAATTAGGATTGTGGCAAGGCTATTGGGGAGAAGATTTCGTTGCTGTATTGGAATTGACTGACGGAGAAAAACCAAGCAGACTTGGAGCTAATTTCATACAAGACCAAAAGAGTTGGATATTCCTTCCTGTTGAGGTTGCGTATTATGTTTCTGATAACGGTAAAGACTATAAACTTTTGGAAATAGTAAAGAATGATATGCCGGAAAGAAATGAAGAAATTCTTCAAAAGACATTCTATACTTCAAAACCGATAAATCATCGTTTTGTAAAGGTGGTTGCAAAGAATATAAAGACGAATCCGTCTTGGCATTTGTCAGCCGGAGAAAAATCATGGTTGTTTACAGATGAATTAATCATAGAATTTTAAGATTGAAATTTTGAGTTGTAATATTGAAGCAAAGAAGATATGAAGCGAATCGGCGTAATGAGTGACACGCATGGCATAGTGCCGCGACAAGTCTATGATTTCTTCAAAGATGTCGATATTATAATTCACTGTGGCGACATAGGAAGCAGCGATGTCTTGGATGAGTTGAGGTTGTTCAAGCCTGTACTTGCCGTTTATGGGAATTGCGACGATCGCTATGCTTATGACGATGTTGCGAGAGTGCAATACGATACGATAGAAGGAGTAAAGATAATGGTAACTCATATAGGCGGTTATCCGAAACATTATGATAGATCGATAAAAGAAGAATTGAAAAAATCGAATTGCGATATCTTCTTTTGCGGACATTCACATATTTTACGCGTTATGTATGATGAGGAAATGGATTTTCTTCTTATCAATCCGGGAGCTTGTGGCAGGCAGGGAATTCATCATAAAGCGACACTGATTCGCCTATGTCTTGATCAGGGTGAGGCAAAGGATCTTGAGATTATGGAATTTGATAAATTTAACAGATAATATATTGGTAGGTTTGTTTAATTGAAATGGATATAATGATGAAAAAAGTTTTTTTAATCGTATTTGTATTAACATTGAGCTTTGGTTCAAAGGCTCAGTTGTATAATTGGGAGTTTGGAGCTACCGTTGGAGGTGCTAATTATGTAGGAGACATAAATTCGTCTTTTAATTCGGCTTATGGGAATGCTTTATGGAATCAGTTTGAACAAAGTTTTGATTTTTACAATACCAATTTCCGCATCGGATTGTTGGCAAGGTATAATTTCTCTCCTCGTTGGACGGTAAGCGGACGGCTTAATTTCACAACCTTGGAAGGAAATGACAAACATTATGGTAATCCTCGTAATTTGAATTTTTATTCTCCGTTGAGGGAATTAAGTATAATGTGCGAATTTAACTTTTTTGATTATCGCACAGGAAGTAAGCAACATAGAATTACGCCATATATTTTCGCAGGTCTTGCAGGCTTTTATTTTAATCCAAAAACTGATATTGTCAATCCGATAACAAGCGAAATGGAAACGGTGGAATTGAGAGTGCTTAACACAGAAGGGCAGGGGCTTAAGGGATATGACGATGCTTATACCAAATATGGTTTGTCTATACCTTTTGGTCTTGGAGTCAAATTCTCGATAAGCGATTATGTTTGTTTGGGTGTAGAATGGGGATTCAGAAAGACGTTTACCGATTACATAGATGACATAAGCAAAAACTATGTTGAGCATGGTACGATGATAAATTGGGCAGGCGAATTGGCGGCTGCGGCTGCTGACAGAACGCATGAATTGGACGGATATGAAGAATTCTATCATTCACACAATCTTTCGAGAGGAAATCCTCAAACAAAAGATTGGTATAACTTCTTCGGAATCACACTTACCACTAAATTGGCCTCAAAAAGCAGCAAGTGCCCGGGTATGAAATTTTAATTAGAAAGAGTAAGTCAAAATCAGCGGTTTACAAAACAAAGAAAGAATTTACTGAAATCAAGATTCGTTTTGCCGAAATCAAGAAATAATTTTTCAAAATCAAGATTTGAAAAAGCAGAGTCAATAAAGAGGTGATTTTAGTTTGAAATAGGTGTTTCGAAGCTTTGAAAAACAAGGTAAAAATCAATAAATAATACGATAATATTATTTTTGTTGTCGTTTAGTTTTGCTAAGTGCAAAAAAAATAGTAGTTTTGTAGTCTGATATTTCAGAGAATAAAAATCAAATAGCGAATATAAACATAAAAATAGGTGAGATAATGGATAAATTACTTTTATTGGGAGACGAGGCTATAGCAAAAGCCGCAATAGATGCAGGCTTGT
>DEPP01000061.1:8258-15312 GCA_002358835.1 Bacteroidales bacterium UBA3389 | reverse complement strand
GATTGGTGTGAATGATATAAAGATAGAACATTTGTTGTTTCGTATTGAAAACGAACCTATCGAAGAGGTTATTTTAGCTTTACCGACAACAATGGAGGGCGACACAACTGCGTTCTATATAAACAAGCTTATCGAGGGTAAAAAGGTTAAAGTATCTGCAGTCTCTCGAGGAATATCGATGGGTGATTCGATAGAATATGCAGATGAACAGACTTTGGCTCGTTCAATCAGCCTCAGACTGCCTTTCGATGAGATTTACAAGCATTAAAAACATAAAAAAACGCTATATAATGATTAAAACAAATATTGAAAATAAACCTACGGTGCTCGTTCCTTACGATTTCGGTCCTAAGGCCAAGGCAGCATTGCAGGAAGCTATAAAGGTGGCAAAATTCATCAAAGGAGAAGTATATCTGTTATCGGTTATACAGTCTTCGAATTTCCTTACCGAATTGTTCAAAAGCGAGAAGCAACAACGCGAAGACAGACGTATGGTTGAGAACAACCTAAAGGATGTAATCGGTGCGGTTGCTGAAAAAACGGATTTGGATTTCCATTTCATTGTTGAACATGGTAATCCTGCAGAAGTAATATTGGAGCAGGCTGAGATTTTGAAAGCACAATATATAATCATGGGTAAGATGTCTTCAACCATAAGTGCGTTTCATTTTATCGGACCTTTGACAATGCACATCATCGCATCGGCACCTTGTCCTGTGATTACAGTGAGCGAAAACCAAATAAACGCAGGTCGTTTCGAAAACATACTTCTACCGATCGACCTTTCGAAACAGACATTGGAGAAAATCAATGCGGCTATTTCATGGGCTAAGTACTACAAATCTACTGTGCATGTGGTGGGTGTTGTTAAACGCGGAACAAACCTTGTAAGTTCTCGTCTTATAAAGAAGTTGGAGAAAGCCAAATGGGTGATGGAACAAGAGGGTGTTACGGTTACGGCTCAAGCTTATTTGGAGGATGACAGACCGATTGAGGACGTGATTTTGGAACATGGCAAAAGCATGAATGCAGATTTGATGATGATAATGACTCACCAAGAGTTGAGCCTTGCGGACAACTATATAGGTGCGGTAGCTCAAAATATGATTAAAAAGAGTGAGATTCCAACGCTTTCATTCACTTCTCAGGCTATAACAAACGCAAATAACTTGATTGCCAACTTCCTTCCGGTAGAATTATTCGAAGTGAAAGACAAATAGTTTGAAGATAAGCAAAAACGTTTTTTTTCATAATTTTTATTTTTCCGGTATCGATGAATTTCGATGCCGGTTTTGTTTTTTGATATCATTTCAGAAAATTTTCAGCATCAAAATCAGCCCTATCTCTTTTCGAAAAACGATCTGACAAAATCAAAATCCATTCAAACAAGATCAAGAAAGAATAATTATAAACTTGATAATTTACAAATAATAGCGAAATACAATTAAAACAACGTTAAATTTGATGACTTTTTTGTAGTGTATTTCAATGGTGATTTCCCGGGATTTGTTGGTTGGATCCCTTTTTTGTTTAGAATTTTTCTAATTTCTGATTGTGATTTTTTTGTATCGTCTTTTAGAAGTAGCTCTGCAAGTTTTTTAGTTGTGTATTCTCCTTTCAGTAATAACTCATCTATTTGAATTTCTATTGATATTGATTTTTGTAAATTATTACTTTCAATTATAGTCTTGCCATTTATATCAACAGGTTTTGCTCCCATTGAGATTAATAAGTCATTGGCATTTTTTTCATTAGAGTTTGGTTTTCTAACGTAAATAATTCTATTCTTTTTTAAACCATCTTGAACGCCAGAATAAGTTCCTCCTTTACTATCTGATTCGGCTACAAATATTTTTTCGGCAAGTCCGTATATATATTGGTTTCTTGCCATAGCTAACCCTCTATCCCAACCAGCATTTGGCCTGAAAGTACTAATAACTAATACACGTCCAGAAGCAATTTCTTTGTATAAAGTCTTATATCCTGAGCCAAATGTTGTAATTCCTTGCGGAAGCACAATAATGCTTGAACCTCCATTTCGGATTGCAGAATCTAACGCTTGTTTATCAACTCCTTTTGCATAGCCACTAACAACGACTAATCCATCTGAAACAGATAATGAAGCAATATTATCAGTAAAATTAAGAGATGTGTCATTAGCATTTCTTGAGCCTACTATTGCAACACTTTCTTTGTTTAATAATTCTATATTTCCATAAGCGTAAAGAAGAATTGGTGATAAAAATTTCAAATTTTTTTTTAGTGCTTTTGGATAACTTGAAGAAAAAATAGGTATTATTTGATAGCCTTGCTCCAATAGGTCTTCTACGATAAAAGAATAATTATTAAGTTTTTCTTTTTCTTGTAATAAGCTTTGAATTTCATCTTGCGATAAATCAAAACTACTTTTCCAATTATTTTCTTCTGTAAAAAACTGAATAAGAGATGAATTATTTTCACTAATCTTTGCTAAGATTTCATTTTTACGCCTTGTGTAAATATTTTCTGCGTTTGCTAATGCAAGCCAATATGTATATTCTTGTTTCATATTATAGGTTTTAATCATTATCACGTCCAACAGTCTTTGCAATCACAAGGGGCACAATTTCTAATGCGCCAGCTTTTGTCAATATTTTGCCAATTTCCCTTAATGTTGCACCACTATCATATATGTCATCAATCAATAGAATTGTTTTGTCTTTTACATTTGTATTATTTATAGAGAAAGAATCTTTCACATTATCTCGTTTTAGATATGAGTTGCGAAATATTTTTTGAGGTTCAGTCTCTTTCGTTTTTTCTACTGCGTATGAGAATGGAATGTCTAAGATTTGTGCGATTTTCTTTGCGAAATTTTCAACCAAAGTTCCAGAAATAGACGGCGGAACAAACATAACAAAATCAATATGTTTGTTACCAAATTTTTTTCTGTATGCTTTCAAAGTCTGTCTTACAAGAAAGTCTGGAAAATCTCCTCCATTTTCATATTTGCATCTATGTATTGTGGCTCCAACATTTGAAACTCCATAGAAAGAAGCAGCTACTCCGTCTATAATATTATTATATCTCTGTACGCATTTAATTGTTGGAAAATATGTTTCGTGAAATTCTTTTAGTTTTTCTCTCAGTTGATAATCTTCAATTGGTGTTAATTTTTTTTCGCTTGTATTATCGCAACCTGACTTAATGTTATCAGAAAACTCATCACCTAAATAATTACACAAAAACTTCATTCGAGCTTGTTGTGTAAACACATAATCAATCATTGAATTAAATTCATCTAATTTAAACTGTTTTAAGTCTTCAAATTTTGTTGTGTCAAGTTCGGGAGCATTAGGTTGATACATATAATACTTAGAACGTCCTAATTGCATTTCTTTAATAATGCCTTGTTCTATTAAATCTGCTTTTATTACTCTAAAAATTTGTTGTTTGATATTCGCTTTTCTTAAAATATCACTTTCTCTTAACATTTCTTCTTTTAGAATATCAATAACTTTTTGGTAGGTTTCTATATTAGGTTTAGCGGTTTCTATAAAAGCTTTTGGTAATTCGCTATCAATGTAGTTGTTTTTCGAATCTAATTGTGAATTAAAAAATAGAATTAAGTATGCAGGCAATCCATCTCTGCCGGCTCTTCCTATTTCTTGGTAATAATGTATTGGTGATTGTGGGATTTGTGTATGGATAATAAAGCGGATGTCCGATTTATCTATGCCCATTCCTAATGCATTAGTAGAAACGATACATTTATATTTATTATCCATTAAGCCTTTTTCGATTTCTTTTCTTGAATCAGAATCTAATCCTGCGTGATAGCCAATTGCATTTACTCCAACAAACTCTAACCATCTTGAATATACTTCTGCATCAACTCTTGTCCCTGTATAAATTAGCCCATTGCCTGATAATTTATTTACATATTTGGCAATCCAAATTAGTTTTTCATCTTCGGAATTAGTTTCTATTACATAGAGTTTGAAATTCTCTCTTAAAAGATTGCCTCTTATTGTTTTAATACCTGTGCCCATTTGAGCTTCAATATCTTTTTGTGTTCTAAGTGTAGCAGTTGCAGTAGTTGCTAAGACAGGTGTGTCAATTGGTAATAGTTTTACAAGATTGATAATACGTTTAAATGCAGGTCTAAAATCATGTCCCCAAACGGAAATTGTATGAGCTTCATCTATAACAACCATTGACAATTTCATTTCTTTAACAGACTCTAACCATTCCGTATTTTCTTGACGTTCAGGAGCAATATACAAAATTTTCAATTTACCCGTCAGAGCTAATTTTATAGCCTCTTCATTTTCTTCTTTTGATTGTTCGTAATTTATACATCTCGCATTGATTCCTTTCTGGTTTAAAGATTTTACTTGATCTCTCATCAAGGCAACGAGAGGGGAAAATATAATAGTTAAGCCGTCAAACAGGATTGCAGGAAATTGATAGCAGAGAGATTTTCCAAAACCAGTTCTTTCAATTAACAAGATCCGTTCTCCACGAAGTAAACATTGAATTGCACGCCATTGTTCATCATAGAAATTATTAAAACCAAACACTTGTTTTAATAATTTTTCTGCTTCAAATCTGTTATTAGATAATTCAAATAACTGTTGTTTTACCATGTTTTTGCCTTCTAATTCTTTACGCTTATGCGTTCCCAGATGCAGGAAGGAATCAATCGCCAGAAAAAGACAACTATTCGAAATTTCCAATCGATTACAAGAACCCGTTTTTTGCTTTTCAATGCCTTGACTATAGCCTTTGCAACCTTCTCTTTCTTCATAAGCAAAGGGTAGTGCTTGTTTGAGTTCAACAAATCTGTTGCTACAAATCCCGGACGTATGTCTGTGAATGAGATATCGGCTTTTTTGATTCTTGCAAGCTGACTAAGCGATTGGATGTATGTGTTTTGCATTGCCTTTGTTGCAGAATAAGCAGGAGCAACACCAAGTCCCTTTGTGCCTGCAATAGACGAAATAACAGCAATATGTCCCTTAACTTTATTTTTGTAGAACCAGTTAAAAGCATACGTAATCAAACGAATAAATCCCTCGCAATTTGTTTTGGCAGTCTGAATCTCTATTTCAGGTAGCAAATCCACGTTTTGAGTTCCCACACCCGAAGCATGGAAGTACAAATCCATTCCACCCAAATCCGCAATCAAAGTTTCCAACTTATCGGCTGCATCTTGACTTTGCACATCCAAGCCTATGATTTTTACTCTTTCTGTTCCGTATTTGTCTTGAATAGCTTTCAGTCGATCAATTCTGCGAGCTGCAATCCCGACACTGCACCCCGACTTGAGCAAAAGATGAACAACTTCCTCTCCAATGCCGGAGCTTGCACCGACAACGATTACTTTTCTCATCGCTTTGCCTCTTACTCTTCTTCTCTCGGCTGTATAATCACACCCCACTCACGTTTTGCGGAAGTCTTATCAACAAGTTTCACATGCTCTATTGCATAGCGTTCGCAAGGATGAAAACCTATCACATCAACAACCCCATCGCATACCTTCAAAACAATCTTGTTCATATTGTATCCGTTCTTCCTCTTCCACTGATGGGTGAACATTTCTTCGGGTCTTGTTGCCTTGTAGTTAGGACAATCATATTCGTGTACCAATACTGAAAAGAGTTCTTTCCACTTAGTGTCTTTATATGTCCAAATTCTGAAGTAATTCAAGTTTGAATAGTCTCTATTTACTATCATAAAGGATATTTCATCTCCTCCGTCGCCATCCAAATCACCTTCGTTAATCAAGAAATATACCCCCAAGTCTCCTGCCAACTTAAGCGGAGTAAGCTCGTCGTTATCCGAAAATATGCTTGTTGCTGTCTCGTAAAGGTTTTCAGAAAATCCATCCCCATCAAAGTCTCCTCTTATAGTGAACCGAGATGCGTCTGTTTTATTCCACTTCCATTGCGATGGATCTCGCTCATCCATTACTACATCTATCCAAGGTTTTAATTCTTCTTGTTGAGCCTTTGCCACGAACTGCAGACTGCAAATGGCAATAAGCAATATGTATAATCCCTTTTTCATTTTTGTATATTGGTTTTAGTCTATATCTTCATAACGAAGATTTTGTATGATATATTCTTGTCGTTGCGGAGAATTTGCTCCCATAAAGAAAGAAAGCACCTGATCAACCGAAGATTCTTTGTTGAGCATTATCGGATCTAAGCGTATGTCTTTTCCGATAAAATGTTTGAACTCATCAGATGAAATTTCTCCAAGACCTTTGAATCGAGTGATTTCAACATTCCCTCTTAACTTTTCGGCAGCTTCATCTCGTTCTTTCTCACTATAACAATACAGTGTCTCACGTTTGTTTCTTACTCTGAAAAGCGGCGTTTGCAAAATATAAACATGTCCTGCCTTTACCAAATCCGGGAAGAATTTAAGAAAGAAAGTCATCAACAACATTCTGATGTGCATTCCGTCAACATCGGCATCGGTTGCAATAACCACATTGTTGTAACGCAGATTGTCCATATCTTCATCTATGTTCAACGCATTATGCAACAGATTCAGTTCTTCGTTTTTGTAAACAAACTCTTTGGTCTTGCCATACGAGTTTTCGGGTTTTCCTCTCAAAGAGAACACAGCCTGAGTATTCACATCCCTACTCTTGGTTATCGAACCAGATGCAGAATCTCCCTCAGTGATAAAAAGAGTCGACTCAAGACGTCTCGGATCCTTGCTGTTATAGTGTATTCTGCAATCTCTCAACTTTTTGTTCGTAAGACTTACTTTCTTGGAACTTTCCTTTGCCAGCTTCCTTATGTTTTGCATTCCCTTATGTTCCTTCTCGTTACGAACGATTTTTTGCAAAATAAGTTCTGCTGTTTCGGTATTGATATGCAGATAGTCGTCTAAGTTTTTGCGAACAATATCTCCGATGAATGTCTTGACAGCCGTGCCGCTTCCATCGGGTTTCATATTGGTTGAAGTGAGTTTTGTTTTGGTTTGGGAGTCGAAAACAGGCTCTTCTATCCTAAGACTGATTGCCGCAACCAAACCTTGGCGTATGTCGGCAGGCTCA
>DEPP01000061.1:0-8230 GCA_002358835.1 Bacteroidales bacterium UBA3389 | reverse complement strand
CATAGTCTTTTTTATAGAAGTCTTTCAACACTTTTACCAAAGCTTCTCTGAATCCGGCAAGGTGCGTTCCTCCGTGAATCGTGTTTTGACCGTTCACAAAAGAGTAATGCTCCTCTGTATAAACCTTATCCGAATGCGTAAAGGCAAATTCGAAATTGTCTGCACTCATGTGTATTATCGGATAGAGAGCATCGGTGTCGTTTATGTTGCCCGAAAGCAAGTCCATCAAACCATTTTTCGAGTAATACTTCTTTCCGTTATATATAAGCGTAAGTCCTCGGTTCAAACAAGAGTAATGCCAAATCATCTTGGTAATATACTCGTCAATGTAAGCGTATTTACCAAATATTCTCGGATCATCATCAGGCACAAACTCTATATACGTTCCGTTCTTCTCGTCTGTATCTACTATTTTTGCATCATTGAAAATCTGACCTTGGCGAAACTCTGCCACCTTCATCTTTCCATCTCTTACCGACTGCACTTTGAAATAAGAAGACAAGGCATTGACGGCTTTCGTTCCCACTCCATTCATTCCGACTGACTTTTGGAAAGCCTCAGAGTCGTATTTCGCACCGGTATTCATCTTAGAAACACAATCTACAACCTTATCCAAAGGAATACCTCGGCCATAGTCTCGAACTTTTATTCGTTTCGTTTCATGATTTACCTCAACCTCAATAACCTTTCCAACTCCCATTGTGAACTCATCGATGGAATTGTCGATTATCTCTTTAATCAAAACATATATTCCATCATCTGACGAAGCTCCATCGCCCAATTTGCCGACATACATGCCAGGGCGGATGCGTATATGCTCCCACCACTCGAGTGATTTGATGTTATCACCGGTGTATTCGACCTTATTAAAATCTTCTTCCATTGTCATAAGACTGCAAAGGTACTAAAAAAAAATCAAAGTTTCGAATCCGCCTTTATTATTCTGCTCTTTGAGGAGTCAGACCGTGCATCTGCATACGTCTTTGATTGAACACCTCCATTTGCTTTTCGCCAAAGAACAATTGCTTTTCGATTTTCTGCAAAAACAACAATTCTTCGACATTTCTCTCTTCAAGATTACATGCAACAATGTTTGATGCTACAAGGTTACCCTGCTCATCAATATAGGCATAACACAACACGCTTTCTGCATTTCCCAAAAGCGTATATCCGTCAAGGGTTTCGCACCAAGAAATCACCTCATCGCCTTTGAGGAAATAGGTCAACGTTTTTCCATTTGGTTGGGTTATCGTTATCGGACTGCGTTTTGCCGGCACAGCCACCGATTGAGCAACCGCTATCACAAGCAAGAATAGCAACAATATCAATTTTCGCATTTTCGTAATGGTTTTTATATGTATGCAAAATTAAATAAAACAATTCGATTCAGCTACAAAAGTATCAAAATAAAGTACATTCGACAAGAAAAAACACCACAGCCAATCCTTTTCAAGATTCAGCCGAGCAAATTCAAGAATCATTTTTCCGAAACAAAGAGTTATTTTAAGCATTCGTTATATTAGCCTCCGACCATCAGAGATTGAGAATTTCGAATAAAAGCAAAATGCTATAATCGTTTCAATAGAGCTTTTCCCACCCTATTCGAACAGAAACCTACATAGTTTCATCGGCAACGATTCTGATTTTCTTGTTTTTATGCTAAAAAACTAAAGAAACGAAAGAACGTTTAGACATTTTTGTCTTAAAACTATTATTTTTGCAATTCCAATATCAATCCATTATGAACAAAGAAAACAACAATTATCCGCCATCTGTAAATAGTCAGGCAGCAGATAAGATTCGTAAGATTTACGATAGTCCGAACTGGAAAAGCACTGTAGATGAACGACTTCGCTTTGAAGAATATACTATTCCAGAAAACACAAACGATTCTTTGGATCAATTGATTCAATGGTATATCGATAAGAAAAGCAAGATGATTCGCTATTCTGCTCCCAAACTTAGAAAGGTGTTTTTGGAACTTCCGCCAGTTGAACAACGAAAAGTTGGTTTAGCACTTCTTACAGGCAGTCAATCCGATACCGAATGGGTGTGCAAGCGACTCAACTATCATCAAGAGCATTTGTTCGATAAATGGGTCAATCATTGGCATCCATGTTATACAAAGGCTGTGGAGGAATGTTGGAACAAATATCACGGAACGTATTGCGGGAAGTTGATGATTCAGTTCGTCGATGAGGATATTGTGCGTAAATATATAGATGAGTTGATTGAGAAAGGATTCTATTTTCACTTATGTCGCAGATTTGTAAATCGGCCTTGGTTTGAATTGAACATTGAGAAACTGAAAAGCTGCACGTATATAAATGCGTATCTTTCGGTAATGGCTAAAACACCTCAAGGAATATCGGCAGAAGAAGCAAGAACACTTTTGTATCAATGGATTGCACTGATATTGGTTTATAACGGGCAGAAACATCATAGGCTTACGGAAGAAAATGTCTTTTGGAGAGACAAAAGCAAAAGGCATAGAGTCATAAACGTTTGGGGATTAGATGCGGCCTTATATTATTTGTTGTGCATGAATCTTTCGGGGGTGGTAAAGGATTTTCTTAATTGGGATAATGATATTTCAATGCAGTATATCAAAGAGCATGATTCAATCAAAGACTCTAACACAAAGGATAATGAAGACTGTTTCAGAAAGATAATCTTAAAGAATTTCCCTGAGGATATGAAATATCTGTTGTGCATAAACAGACCTACTTATATTTATATCAATTCACCGGGGCAACCATTTACAAAGCCACGACTATCTCCTCTGATTGTATCGGGTGATGAAAACGAACCGATATACCTTCCAGAAGAAGAGAATGAACTGCTCTCATCTGTATCTGGGAGAGAAGAAAGCTCGACAAAACCAACCCAAGAAGAATTTAATCGTTCTTTGGATAAAAACCATTATTTCAAAGAATTGATTGATCAATTAGACCTAATCTCTACAGATTCTTTCGAGATTAGTGAAGAATTCTTTTGAACTTACGGCTATATAGCTTAAATCGGGTACACTATTTATCTTGCAATATTCAACCAGTTATATGAATCATTTAGCTTGCAACGACTCGGAGTTTTATATAAACACATTATCAAACAACACTAACTGCTTAAAATAATCCCGAACCTAAATTCTGCTTGGTAATCGACGTCAGTAATATCGTTAAACATTGCGACTGTCTTTGCGATATTCAGTGTTATGATTCTATAAAAAAACAGGCTGACGTTTATTTGTCAGCCTGTTTGTGTTTTATGTTTATCGTTTTTAAGCTTTACCCATTGGATTGATTTGTTCGTATGGCGTACCTTGCATATCTACGATTTTACCATTACTCATCTCATAACGGTTTATGTTTTCCTGCAATGCCGCAAGCAGCTTCTTTGCATGAACAGGAGACATTATCACTCTGCTTTTTATTTGAGCCTTTGGAACACCCGGCATTATTTGAATAAAATCCATAACAAACTCCGTAGGTGAATGTTGTATCAATTGCAAATTACTATAAACGCCTTGTGCCACATCGGGTGTAAGTTCTATATCCAATTGTCCTTGTTTCTTGTTTTCCATATCTTACATTTTATAAATAAACGCAGGAAGTCTTTGAAACTTCCTGCGTTCGTTATGTTTTATATTTTTTACTTTTCGCTTGATGCTTTTTCTGCAGCTGGTTTTCTTCCTCGTCTGACAGGTTGGATTGCTTGTGCTGCCTGCTCTTCTATTTGATCTTTGTTCGATACTGAAGCTTTGGTATATTCCTGCAAACCTGTACCTGCCGGTATAAGGTGTCCGACCAAAACATTTTCCTTCATTCCTAACAAATAGTCGGTCTTTGCACTTATAGCCGCTTCTGTCAAAACTTTCGTAGTTTCTTGGAAAGATGCCGCTGACAAATAGCTCTTCGTTTGAAGTGAAGCCTTGGTAATACCTTGCAACACTTGACGTGCTGTTGCTGGTTTTGCGTCTCTTGCAACTACCAATGCCTTATCTTTTCTCTTCAATGAAGAATTTTCATCTCTCAACTTTCTTGCGGTGATTATCTCTCCGTTTTGACAGTTTTCGCTATCGCCTTGATCTTCCACAACCTTCATGCCAAATATCTTGTCATTCTCTTCTTGGAAGTCTAACTTGTTAACCATTTCGCCTTCAAGGAAGTTTGTATCACCCGGATCTTCGATTTCAACCTTTCTCATCATCTGTCTTACTATGACTTCGAAGTGCTTATCGTTGATCTTCACACCTTGCAAACGGTAAACCTCTTGAACTTCGTTCACAATGTACTCTTGAACTTTCATAGGTCCCTTGATTGCAAGTATATCCGCCGGTGTGATAGCACCTTCACTCAACGGTGTTCCTGCTTTAACATAGTCGTTCTCTTGTGCAAGAATTTGTTTTGTTGTAGGAATAAGATATGTTCTTTGTTCTCCTGTTTTACTTGTAATTATAACCTCTCTGTTTCCTCGTTTCAACTTCTTGTTCAAGGTTACAACTCCATCGATTTCGGCAACAGTTGCAGAGTCAGAAGGATTACGTGCTTCGAATAACTCGGTTACTCTCGGCAAACCTCCTGTGATATCACCTGCCTTTCCAAATGAACGTGGTATCTTAACCAATGACGTTCCTTGAGAAAGCGTTTGTCCATCTTCTACAGTAAGGTGAGCTCCTACAGGTATGTCGTATGATTTCACAACTTCTCCTGCCTCGTTCAAGATACTGATAGAAGGATTCTTTGACTTTTGTCTTGACTCTATGATAACCTTATCTTGCAAGCCTGTTTGATCATCAGATTCTATTCTATAGGTTACACCCTCTACAATAGACTCAAACTTAACCGTACCGCTTACTTCGGAAATAATCACAGCATTATATGGATCCCATTCTGCAATAACATCACCCTTATGTATTTCTACATTGTTTTCGAAGAATAGTTTAGCTCCATAAGGAATGTGTCCCGATGCCAATGTTACATCTGTATTTGGATCAACTATTCTCATTTCTGCAGAACGTCCGATTACAATGTTATACTTTTCGCTTTCTTCTTGGAATGGAACAAAACGCAACTCATCAATCATCAAAATACCATCGTACTTCGCTGTAAGTTTTGAATTTGATCCAACATTACCACCAGCAACACCACCGACGTGGAAAGTTCTCAATGTAAGCTGAGTACCTGGTTCTCCAATTGATTGTGCGGCGATAACTCCCACAGCCTCTCCTTTTTGAACCATCTTACCTGTTGCAAGGTTTCGTCCGTAACATTTTGCACAAACTCCACGCTTGCTTTCACATGTCAATACTGAACGGATTTCAACTTCCTCAATTGGAGAATCCTCTATCTTTTGACAAATATCCTCTGTCAATTCATCACCCGCTCTTGCTATTACTTCTCCTGTTTGAGGATGAATAACATCGTGTACGGTTACACGACCAAGTATTCTGTCATATAGTGATTGAACAATATCTTCGTTCTTTTTCAATGCTGTAGTCGGAATACCTCTCAATGTTCCACAATCTTCTTCATTTATGATTACATCGTGAGTTACATCGACCAATCTTCTTGTCAAATATCCTGCTTCCGCTGTCTTCAAAGCGGTATCGGCCAAACCTTTTCTCGCACCGTGAGTTGAAATAAAGTACTCCAATACCGACAAACCTTCTTTGAAGTTAGAGATAATAGGGTTCTCGATAATCTCAGCTCCTGTAGCACCTGACTTTTGCGGTTTCGCCATCAATCCACGCATACCGGTTAGCTGACGAATTTGCTCCTTACTACCACGGGCTCCGGAATCCAACATCATATACACTGGGTTGAATCCTTGACGGTCTTCTGAGATATGTTTCATCACAACATCAGTCAAACGACGGTTGGTATCAGTCCAAATGTCGATAACTTGATTGTATCGCTCGTTATTTGTGATAAGACCCATTTGGTAGTTCATCATGACTTCATCAACTGAAGCATTGGCTTCTTGTATCATACCAACTTTTTCTTCAGGTACTAACACGTCGCCAAGGTTGAAAGACAAACCTCCGGTAAACGCCATTCTGTATCCCAAGTCTTTGATATCATCGAGGAATTTCGCAGTCTTAGCCATACCACATACCTTCAAAACATCTCCGATAATGTCTCTCAATATGCTCTTTTTCAAGACAACGTTTATATATCCATATTCCTCAGGAACCACAAGGTTGAACAATACTCGTCCGACTGTAGTTTCTATTATCTCATACTTAGGTTCTGCATCTTCTGTTCTAAGTCTTCTCAATTTTATATTGGCATGCAAATCGATTCTTTCTTCATTATAAGCAATTTGAACTTCATCTGAAGAATAGAATGTCATTCCTTCGCCATTCACAACACCAGTTTCATCTGTTACTCTTCCTTTGGTCATGTAATACAATCCCAAAACCATATCTTGAGACGGCACAGTAATCGGTGTTCCGTTTGCAGGGCTGAGAATATTGTGCGATGCCAACATCAAAAGTTGTGCTTCCAAAATTGCAGCATTTCCTAGCGGAACGTGTACAGCCATTTGGTCACCGTCAAAGTCGGCATTGAACGCCGCACAAACCAACGGATGTAATCTGATCGCTTTGCCTTCAACCAACTTTGGTTGAAATGCTTGAATACCTAAACGGTGAAGGGTTGGAGCACGGTTCAAAAGAACAGGGTGTCCTTTCAATATATTTTCCAAGATTTCCCAAACTCTTGGGTCTTCTCTCTTATCAACGATCTTCTTGGCACTCTTAACGGTCTTAACAATGCCTCTTTCCAACATCTTTCTGATGATGAACGGCTTGAACAACTCTGAAGCCATATCTTTAGGCAAACCGCACTCGTGCATCTTCAAATCCGGACCAACTACGATGACAGAACGTCCAGAGTAATCCACACGCTTACCTAACAAGTTCTGACGGAATCGTCCTTGCTTTCCTTTCAAGAAATCTGACAAAGATTTCAAAGCTCGATTCGAATCAGATTTTACAGAACTTACTTTTCTTGAATTATCAAATAAAGAATCCACAGCCTCCTGCAACATACGCTTTTCATTACGCATGATTACATCTGGAGCTTTTATCTCAATCAATCTTTTCAATCGATTGTTTCTTATTATGACTCTTCTGTATAAATCATTCAAATCTGATGTCGCAAAACGACCACCATCCAATGGTACAAGCGGACGCAAATCAGGTGGAATAACCGGTACAACTTGTACAATCATCCATTCAGGACGATTTTCCATCTTTCTTTGTGCATCTCTGAATGCCTCAACAACATTCAATCGTTTCAAAGCATCGTGCTTTCTTTGTTGAGAAGTTTCTTTGTTTGCTTTGTGTCGCAACTCATAAGACAAACTGTCTAAATCCAAATTCTTCAACAAATCATACAAAGCCTCTGCTCCCATTTTGGCAACAAATCTGTTCGGATCATCTTCCGGCAAATGACGGTTCTCCATCGGAAGTTTTTCCATGATATCGAAATATTCTTCCTCTGTAAGCATATCCATCTTTTGGATATCAAACTCTGAAGCCAATCCCGGATTGATTACAATATATTTCTCGTAATAGATGATTTGGTCTAACTTCTTACTTTGAATTCCCAACAAAGCACCTATCTTATTAGGTAATGAACGGAAGAACCAAATGTGAGCAACAGGTACCACCAACTTGATGTGTCCCATTCTCTCTCTTCTAACTTTTTTTTCCGTTACTTCAACCCCACATCTATCACAAATAATTCCTTTGTATCGTATTCTTTTATATTTTCCACAATGACACTCCCAATCCTTTACAGGGCCGAATATTCTTTCGCAAAACAAACCATCACGCTCAGGTTTGTAGGTTCTGTAATTGATTGTCTCAGGTTTCAAGACTTCTCCTCTCGAACGTTCTTCGATTGACTGAGGTGAAGCAAGACTGATGGTCATCGAATTAAATGTGCTATTTATTTGATTTTCTTTTCTACTCGCCATAATGTTTAGCCTTAAATTCGTCAATGCTCGACATTAACTAATCAAATGATACTTCCAAATTCAAACCTCTCAACTCGTGGATCAAGACATTGAAAGACTCAGGAATGCCCGGTGTAGGCATATTATCACCTTTCACTATAGCCTCATACGCTTTTGCTCTTCCTACAACGTCATCTGACTTAACTGTAAGGATTTCTTGCAAAACGTGAGATGCTCCGAAGGCTTCCAATGCCCAAACCTCCAT
>DEPP01000071.1 GCA_002358835.1 Bacteroidales bacterium UBA3389 | reverse complement strand
AAGGCTGATAAGGTCAATGCAGGGCAAATATTGGCTGAAAATCGCACCTTAACTGAACAGAATGAAAGGCTTAACAGAGATGTTCAGAACTATAAATTGCTCCGTAAAATCTTCGGTGATGAGCAGATTGACTCTCTTGTAGTCAAAGCAAAAGAAACCGAAAGAGTAAACCGTCAGGCTCGTTATAGAAAACCAAACACTCCTATTCGCAAAACGGACAGATGAGCCTAACGGTTTAAGATGTAATAATTTGGAAATAATAAAAATAACGTAAGGAAAGGTAGGTATATTGTTTTAATGGAAATGGAAGTCTCCGAAAAAGACCGCATTGTCTACTATTGGTTAACTAACGAAGAGAAAGAAAATACAGAATTCCGACAGGCTCTTAAGCCTCAGTATGGCGAATGGAGCAGAAAAGGTTATAAGGTCTGTGTATTTCTTTCCGGCAGAGGTAATCTCGTGGATTTAACAAAAGAGCTGTTGATTCACAACAAGCAGGTTATAGCCAAGAGAAATGTCAGACGTGCGATGGAAAGAGACAGATAATTCTCAATCCGAAGGCAGAATTTATTTCTGCCGGATACATAAGACTTCCGAACTTATGTAATAACTTCCAGCAGTTATTTAAAAATTATTTCCTTTTAACGGTTGAAACGAACAGCATTGTGTGTTACAATGTTGTTCGTAAAATCGTGAACATAAAAATATAACATTGGTGGTGAAAATTTGAGCGTAAAAAGAATAGCAGCATATTTGCGAATTTCCGTTGATACAGAAAAAGACAGAGACAATACCTCTATCGAAAATCAGCGAAGAATTATTAAAGCATATATCAAGCAGACATTTCCTGATGCAGAGGTTGATTATTATGAAGACCGTGACCGAAGCGGATATACCTTTGAGCAGAGAGAAAACTATCAGTTAATGCGTCCTCGTTTGATGGATGGTTATTATGATATTCTTATGATTAAGGATTTTTCTCGTTTTTCCCGTCGTAACAGCAGAGGCCTTGTTGAGCTTGAGGATTTGCGTGACGCAGGCGTTCGTATTATTTCAGTAAGTGACGGTATTGATTATCCGACTTATGACGATTGGAATAATATTCAGGTGCGATTCCTTCTTAATGAAATGCCTGTTACTGATGCTTCCAAAAAGGTTAAGAGGGTTGTTGAAATCCGTCAGAATAGTGGCAATTGGATTTGTGCAGTACCCTACGGTTACTATATTGTTGATACAAAAAATATGGTTTTTGAAGTAGATGAAAGTGCTGCTGCAGTAGTCAGAAAAATCTTTGAGCTTTATAATGACGGTTGGGGTTATAAGAAGATTGCAAACTATCTTACTGAACAAAACATTCCTACTCCTCGTATGATTGAAAAGGAGCGAAAAGAAAAGGATGCTCAGCTTCGTAAAATAGAAAAGGAAATCAAGATTAAAGCAAGCAACGTATGGGCTGTACCGTCTATTAACGGTATTTTGCGAAATGATTTTTATATCGGCACTCTCCGACAGAGGAAATATACACGAACAAAAATCAACGGACCCGACAAAAAGCTTGATGAAGAGGAAAATATAGTTTTTGAAAATCATCATACACCTATTGTTGACGTAAAAGAGTTTATGAAGGCACAGCAGAATCTGAAGGCAAGAACAAGGTCAAATTACCGTGGTGTAAAAAAATACGATACAACCTATTCCGGTTTTCTTTTCTGCGGTGATTGTAACAGTCCCATGTTTTCTATGAGCAGACCTGATTTAGCTCCTGCTTATGTTTGCGGCTCGTATCATAAGCGAGGTCTGAAAGGCTGCACTTCTCATCATACACGCATTGATTTGCTTGATACACTTATAAAAAAATACATCGAGCGTGTTATGATGAACGCCGATGCAATGATTGCCGAGCTTGAAAAAGCAATTAAGGATGAACCTGAGATGATGGAAAAATCTGCTGATACAGTTGCTAATCTCGAAGTGGAGTTAGCAAAAACAAGAGAAGAACTTAAGGCAACTCAGAAGCAGAAAATCAGAGAACTTATGAAAAATCAAGGTTCTAACCGTGATATTATAGAAGAAACCTATGAGGAAATAGAAGAGGAGCTTCTTCAGAAAATTGAAGGCCTTGAAAAGCAGATTGAAATGATAGTTGAAAAACGCAACACTGTCATTGAGGTTAACCGTATTGCAAAGACAGCTCTTGATATTTTCCGTGATATTCTTGAAAAGCCAAATCTTGATAAAGGTGATTTAGGCTTAATTCTTGACAGAATTATAGTAAACGGAAATGAAGAACCTTCTATTGATATTGAGCTTAAGGCGGATATCAAAATGCTTCTTGAGGTAGGTACTCTTACCGATGAGCAGTTAAAGGAAGCAGGATACCGAGGTACAGTTGTAAATTTTGATTGGGACATCGGAAGTAACTTAAAAGCCACAATAGTCCAAAAGGCTAATCGCCAAAGGGACAAGGCTTTCGGTGTCAATGTTATATGTGGCGGCGACCCTCTGGAAATTTATACTGACATTGACGGTGAGGTAATTTTTAAGAAATATTCGCCTATGGGGGAATTGCAGGAGTTCACGGTTCAGTATTGTGAGGT
>DEPP01000135.1:9816-15835 GCA_002358835.1 Bacteroidales bacterium UBA3389 | reverse complement strand
ATTGGGAACGGGAAACGTGGCGTGGCATTATGAGCGACGTTTCAAAGAGAGAGGATTTTCGTGTGTTAATATCTCTGCAAGGAATGATGTATCTTGTTGTATAGATGCAGATTTGGTTATAATCGCAGTGAAAGATGAGGCGATAGAAGAAGTTGTGAATAAACTAAAAGGAATGAAAGGTATTTTGGTTCATACTTCTGGGTTTATGTCAACAGATTGCCTTGCTGTGGCTACAGAGAATTATGGCAGTTTATATCCTTTGCAGAGTCTGAAAAAAAACAAGGAAACCGATTTTGATAAAGTTACGTTATGCACCTACGGAAATAATGAAAGGGTTCGAGCATTGCTTGGAAGTGTCGCAAAAGAATTGTCATCCGTTACTTGTGAATTATCCGACAAACAAAGAAAAAGTCTGCATATAGCGGCTGTTTTCTGTAATAATTTTACGAATCATTTGTTTGGGATAGCAAGAAGTATATTGGAAAAAGAGAAAATTCCGTTCGATATATTGTTTCCGCTTATTGATATGACGATTGATAAAGTCAAACAATTCAATCCGTTCGATGTACAAACAGGTCCGGCGGTGAGAAATGAGAAAGAAATCATGCGGCAACATAAAGAAATGCTTGGGAAAGATGAGCGCGAGATATACGATTTGCTAAGTAACAAAATAATATCTTATCATAGTAAAGAGAAATAAGACATTATGAAAAGGATTGTAGTATTGACAGGAGCTGGAATCAGTGCAGAGAGTGGGATACAAACGTTTCGTGATTCTGATGGTTTATGGGAAAATCACAGAGTTGAAGATGTTGCTACCTATGATGCGTGGTTGCGGAATCCTTCCTTGGTAAGAGAGTTTTATAATCAAAGAAGAAAGGCTGTTTTTGATGCCTTGCCGAACGAAGGACATAAACAATTGGTCAGATTGGAAGAATCGTTCCATGTTGATGTTGTAACCCAAAATATAGATGACTTACACGAGAGAGCAGGAAGCAAAAATGTTCTTCACCTTCACGGAGAGGTTAAGAAACTTGTAAGTGAAAGTGATCCGAATGAACTAATCGATCTGCGAACTTGGGAACATACCGAAGATATGCTTGATAGTAAAGGTCGGTTGTTGAGACCTTTTATAGTATGGTTTGGAGAGGCTGTACCAAATATCGAACCTGCGATAAGTTTGTGCGAACAGGCAGATATAATGATTGTAATAGGAACTAGCTTGAATGTGTATCCTGCAGCAGGTTTGTTGAGTTATGCGAAATCTTCTTGTGTAAAATATTTGGTAGACCCGAAAGAACCTAATACAAGTCTGAAAGGAATAGAATTTATAAAAGAAAAGGCATCCGTTGGCGTGAAAATAGTTGTCGATGATATTATTTCAAAATACATATAATTGAGAAGATTATGAAAAATGTATATATAGAAACTTATGGTTGTCAAATGAATCAGGCCGACAGTGAAGTTGTCGGATCTATCGTAAAGAGTGCCGGATACGATTTGACAAACGATTTGTATGAAGCAGATATTATATTTGTAAATACTTGTTCAATCAGAGAAAATGCCGAATTGAGAGTAAAGAAACGTTTGATTGAATTTGATAGTTTAAGAAAAAAGAAAAATTGGTTGAAGATTGGAGTTTTGGGTTGTATGGCCGAGAGATTACAAACTCAACTTGTCGAAGAGTGTAAGGTGGATTTGGTTGTCGGACCTGATGCTTACAGAGATATTCCTGAGCTTTTGTCTCAATCAAATAAACAAGCAGGTATTTCGGTTGAACTTTCTACAGAGGAAACTTATGCAGACATTGTTCCGGTTAAGCTAGATACAAATGGCGTTACTGCATTTATTTCGATAATGCGGGGATGCGAAAACTTCTGTTCCTATTGTGTTGTTCCTTATACTCGAGGCAGAGAACGTAGTCGCGATCCGCAAACGATTGTTGCTGAAGCAAGAGATTTGTTTTCAAAAGGTTATAGAGAGGTTACTTTACTTGGACAGAATGTAAACTCATATATATGGAATAAAGGCAAGGAAGATGAAATCAATTTTGCAAAATTGATGGCTATGGTTGCACAAGTGAGTCCTTTGTTAAGGATTCGTTTCTCAACATCGCACCCTAAGGATATTTCTCAAGAGCTTCTAGATACTATATCCAAGTATGAAAATATTTGTAATTTTATTCACCTGCCTTTACAATCGGGAAGTACCCGTATGCTTCAATTGATGAATAGAAAATACACAAGAGAGGATTATATGGCTAAAATAACTGCGATAAAGAATACAATAAAGGATTGCGGTATTGCAACAGATATAATTGCAGGTTTTTGCAGTGAGACTCTTGAAGATCACAATGATACATTGGAAATGATGCGTTGGGTCGGTTATGATTCGGCTTATATGTTCAATTATTCGCAACGCTCAAACACTCTTGCTGCAAAAAAATATCCGGACGATATTCCATACGAAGAAAAGACCAGAAGATTGGAAGAAATCATTGAACTGCAACGAGAATTATCGCTTCAAAGTAATCGAAATGATGTCGGAAAAGAATTCGAAGTCTTAGTGGAAGGACAATCTAAGAGAAATGATAAACAACTCTTTGGAAGAACGTCTCAAAATAAGGTTGTAATTTTCGATTGCAAAGATTTCAAGCCTGGAGATTATGTAAAAGTAAAGATTGTTGATTGTACTTCTGCGACGTTGTTTGGAGAGTGTTTGTAGAAAAGCAATATAAATCTTTGTTTGGCTGAAAAAAATATAGTAAATTTGCAGAATTAAAAAATAGATGCTTATGAGAAGATTTTTTAAGTTGACACCATTGTTTGTGATGGTAGTTGTTTTCCTTTCTTCGTGCACTTCGCAAAAGAATTTGATATACCTGCAGGGAATGGAAAATGAAAATGGAGAGATAATGTACAATTATGCTGAAAATGAACATAATTACTCTCCGGATTATATTTTGGCCGAGCAAGATATGTTATATATACAAATAACTTCTACAGTTGGTAATGAAGCGAATGCTTTGTTTAATGGGACGGCATCAAACAATGCCATGGCCAATGATAATGGACTATTCTTGAATGGTTTCGTAGTTGATAAAAATGGAGAGATCGGTTTACCACTCATAGGTAAAGTTTACGTAAAAGGACTTACCGTTGAACAGGCTGAAAAGAAGATAAAAGAAAAAGCAGAAGAGTTTGTGCAAGGAGCAATTGTTTCTTGCAAGATGGTAAATTATAAAGTATCTGTTTTAGGAGAGGTTGCACGTCCTGGAACCTATACATTCTATCAGCCAAGTGTAAATGTCTTTGATGTGATTGCGGCAGCCGGAGATTTAACTTACTATGGTAATAGACATAAAGTGAAGATTGTTAGGAAAACTTCAAAAGAAGATATCATCTATACTTTGGATTTGAGTGAGGCAAGCATACTTCAAGACAAGCGATTCTATTTGCAGCCAGGTGATTTGGTATACGTGCAACCTAATAAGAGTACTAAATCTCTTTCAACTTTGAATGCGCCTTTGGGAACAATAACAAGTTCTTTGTCAATCATCGCATCAGTAATTTCTCTCGTTACATTAGTACTTTCATTAAATAACAAGTAAATTTAATATCGTGGAAAATAATATTAATAATAAACGTGAAATAAACGAATCTTCGAATATTAACATTGCGGAGATATTATACAAAATGCTTTCCAAGTGGCATTGGTTTGCAATCTCTATTATAATTGCACTAGTTGCGGCATTCATTATTACCAAATATTCAACGCCTAAGTACGAAGCTAAAGCTACTCTATTGATTAAAAGTAATAATGAAATTTTAAGTTCTATGGATATGGTGAGCTCTTTTATGGGCGGAAGAGGAATGGTGAATTTTCAAAATGAAATAGGAACCATTCAATCTTTGGCAATGGTTAAGAGAACTGTAAAGGCACTTGGCTTTCATACAACTTATTATCAAAAAATCAACTTCAAGAATGCGGATATTTATAAAGATTCTCCTTTTGAGGTAACCCTTGATTTGTATAAAACGCAAGCGATAGGTGTTGTAATAGATGTAAAATTGAAGAATAACAACTCTTGCGTCGTGTCTTATGAAGCAAAGAACAATGTTCCCGTTTATGATTATGCAGAGGACCAAGTAGTAGTTGGAGGAAATATAAACATACCACAAAGAAGTTTTACCTTGAAATATGGTGAGTGGTTTGAGAAAGACGGAATGAAATTCAAGATAGATTTGAAAGAACCTGAAAAATGGAATTCTAACTACTCTAAAATGGATTATGCCTTTGTGATTAACGACCTTGATGCGGTGGCTAATCAATTTCGAGCTACAAATATAGAACTATTAAAAAAAGAAAGCTCAATCATATCTATCAAATACATACACGAAAATAAGAAAAAGGCTGAGGATTTCGTGAATATGCTATGTAAGATTTACATAGATCAAACATTTGAAGAGAAGAATTATTTGCATGTAGCAACGATTGATTTTGTTAATTCGCAAATTGAAACTATTGCTGATTCACTTTCACTTGTCGAAAGCAGAAAAGAGGCATTCCAAAAGGTCAATAATACCTTGTCATTAACGAATGATGCTCAGTATATCTATCAACGAACAAATGAATTGGAAGTAAAAAGAGCAGAGGCTTACACTCAGAACGCGTATTACGATGCTTTAGAAGAATATATCAACAAAGCGGACTTAGAAGAAGGTGTTGCTGTTCCTACAACTATGGGAATACAGAATCCAATTTTGAATAACTTGGTAAGCACTCTTACAACCTTGGTATTGGAACGTCAAAGACTTTCAACAACTCTTACACCTAAGAGCCCTAAGATGAAGGAATTGTCTTTGCAAATAGAGACTACTAAAAAGCAAATCCAAGAGAGTTTGCGTACAATCAAGAGACATTCAGAGATTACACAGAAAGAATTGAGACGTCAGCAGAATTTGTTGCAGGTAGAGATAGATAAATTGCCTACGACTCAGCGTAATTTGATTAACATCGAGAGACAGTTTAAGTTTAATGATGAAATATATAGTTTTCTATACCAAAAAAGAGCTGAAGCGGAGATTGCAAGAAACGCTGCTTTGCCTGACCACAAGGTAATAGACAAAGCACAACATGCAATAAAAATTTATCCTAACACAAGTTCAAATTACTTAATTGCATTCTTGATAGGGTTGTTAGTGCCGGCAGGATATATTTTCGTGGTATCTCTTATGAATAATACGATTAATGGAAAAGATGATTTGGAGAAAATTTCCGATGCACCAATCCTTGGTTATATTCCTGCAATTCTTGAAGATTATAACAAAATGGTTGTTTTGGATAAGCCAAAGAGCCAAATTTCCGAGGCATTCCGTTCGATAAGAACAAATGTTAAGTATATATTGCAAGATGATAATGCGACCGAAGGACGAGTTATACTTGTTACATCAGCATTACCTAATGACGGAAAGAGTTTGTTCTCGTTAAACTTTGCATCTGTATTCAGTTTGAGTGGAAAGAAAACGATTATTGTCGGATATGACCTTAGAAAACCAAAACTTCACAAAGTTTTCCATGTGGATGGTTCTCGTGGTATCACATCTTATTTGATTGGACACCATTCTTATGAGGATATAATCCAACATACAGAGTTTGATAACTTGGATGTCTTGGTTTCAGGACCGGTTCCGCCAAATCCTTCTGAGCTTGTGGATTCAGAAAAGAATAGAGAGTTGATAAAGAAGTTGAGACAACATTACGATTATATCATTCTCGATACTCCTCCTGTGAGTCTGATTGCAGATGCTCAATGTCTGGCAAAAGAATCCGATATTAACTTGTTCGTTGTAAGAAGCGGTCAAACTGATAAGGGAGTATTGAAGATTTCATTGACCGAAATGGTTGATAGAAGCAACGTAAAAGTACACTTTGTTATGAATGCAATCGAAAATGCAATGCAAAAGTACGGTTACGGTAGCAGATACGGCGGACGTTATGGCTATGGCTACGGTTATGG
>DEPP01000135.1:0-9781 GCA_002358835.1 Bacteroidales bacterium UBA3389 | reverse complement strand
CGGTTATGGTGGCTATGGCTATGGAAAAGGCTATGGTTACGGATACGGTTACGGCTATTTCGAGGAAGATAAAGAAGCAATGCTAAAAGAAAGAAGCAAACGAAATCGTAAGAAGTAAAATATGATAAAAGGTGTGTCGAAAGTATATTCGGCACACCTTTTTTTGTTTTTTTGTTTACTCGATTCAAAAAGAGAAAACTCCAATACAATTTGCAGATTCGGATTACAAGTTCAATTCTTTTTGATAGGAAACCACCGAAATAGATAATAATTTCGCATGAAACATTATAACATTCCTGTATTTATTCCGGAGCTTGCTTGCCCTAATCGTTGTATTTATTGCAATCAAAGACATATCTCGGGGCAATTGGAACCTGTTACAACCGAAGAAGTAAAAGACATAATAGAGCAGCATTTGGCTACGTTCAAACGTCCATGCGAAGTTGAGTTGGCTTTTTTCGGAGGCAGTTTTACAGGAATAGAAATTGCTCAACAAAGAGAATATCTTGCCACAGTGCAACCTTACATAGAGCAAGGCTTGATAGACGGCATCAGACTCTCAACACGTCCCGATTACATCAATGAAGAGATTCTGCAGATGTTGAAACAATACAATGTAAAGACGATAGAGCTGGGAGCACAGTCGCTTTGCGATGAAGTATTGCAGTATTGCGAACGCGGACACAGTGTTAGAGATGTCGAGAAGGCATCAGAGTTGATTAAAAAGCACGGCTTCTCGCTCGGACTTCAAATGATGATAGGTTTACCCTTGGATACAATGGAACGCTCCAAGCAAACAGCCAATAAAATCGTTGAACTCGGAGCCGATAACACAAGAATATATCCCACACTCGTCATTCCAAACACCAAATTGGCAGACTTGTATAACCAAAATGCCTATACTCCATTGACTATTCCGCAAGCAGTAGAATGGAGTGCAGAAATTTATAAAATCTTTCAAAAAGCAGGCATAACGATTTTGAGGGTTGGATTGCACCCGAGTGAAGGTCTGATAAGCGGAAAAGACCTTATAGCAGGGCCATTTCATGTCTCGTTTAGAGAATTTGTGTTAAGCAAAATTTGGAACGAAAGATTGTTTTCCTTACCCAAAGAAACAAAAAAGATAATCGTAAATCCAAAAGACATAAACTACGTCATAGGATATCGGAACTGCAATCGAGAAGCCTTGAACCAAGCAGGCAGAAAGCTAACCTTTGTTCAGTCCGAACAACAAAAGCAAGATACATTCTCTATTGCAGATTGAGTTTGCCGAAATCAAATAATACTGCAGCAAACCTTGATTTCGTTTCAATCAAACTTGATTCCAAATAATGGGATTCTGACTTTATTCGTACCTTTGCAACCTTAAGCATACGAAAATCATTATGACAAGAGAAGAAATCATAGAAAGATTCTGCCAAATGGGCAATTGGATCGAGCAAGGTTTGGAAAGTGGAGAGTTTGATGCGGTTATACGTTCTGCATTTGCGAAAAACACTTGGTTTTGTGAAGAATTTGTCAGACAGGCTTTGAAAGGGATTGCATTATGGTTGCAAAAAGATGAGTTGGAATCTGTTGTTGCCGATTATGGTTTTGCAAAAGAACCGAAAAAGGTTGCAATCATTGCAGCGGGCAACATACCTGCTGTCGGCTTTCACGACATAATGTGCGTATTGCTTAGTGGTAATACAGCCGTTTGCAAATTATCGTATAAGGATGAGGTAATTTTGCCGTTTTTGTTCAAGAAATATTTCCCCGAAGAGGTGATTTTTACAAGCGAAACGCTGAAAGGCTTTGATGCAGTCATAGCAACAGGCAGCAACAACAGTGCTTTGCATTTCGAAAACTACTTTGGGAAATATCCGCACATCATAAGGCATGGCAGAAACTCCATAGCGGTTTTATCTGGTAAAGAATCCGAAGAGCAACTGCAAGCATTGGCAGATGATATCTTGCTTTACGCAGGCTTAGGCTGCAGAAGCGTAAGCCGTTTGTTTGTTCCCAAAGGCTATGACTTCACTTTGTTGAAATCCGCTTGCGAACGATATTCGTGGCTCAGGGATTTGAACAAATACAGAAACAATTTGGATTATCATAGAGCTATTTTCATAATGAACAACCTTGCATTTGTCGATTTGGATAACCTTTTGATGATAGAGAACGGGGAATTGGCTTCGGGGGTAAGCGTTGTGAATTATACCTATTATGAAAACGAGTCGGAGGTAGCGGAATACATCGAAAAGAATCGTGAAAACATACAAATCGTAATAGGAGACAATCCTTCGCTTTGTTCAATCGCTTTGGGCGATGGACAGAATCCGCAGATTGATGACTTCGCCGACAGAGTCGATACGATGCGATGGCTCGCTGCAATCAAATAAGAACATAACAAAACTTCGTTTCAGAAAATTGGAACGAAGAAAGAAAAAATTAAAACGAAGTTTCATCAGAGCTAAAACGAAGAAAGAGTTTAGGCAAAATAGCAGATTGTAAAAAACAAAAAAAATAGTGCTTGAATCAAATCAAGCACTATTTTTTGTTTATCTAAGAATGATTCTTCTCTTAGTTGTTGATGATGTTTTGGAACTCTATCAATGATTGGTAACGCTTGAATTCCAAATCATTCTTTGCTTGATATTTGTATGCAGGTTCTTGTTTGCAAGCTTCCTTCAAGTTCTTTACCAAGCCCGGAACGTCATCCAATCTTGCATAACAAACAGCTCTCAAATAGTAAACCTCTGCTGTTTGATCCATGCAACAATCCAAAGTGCGGATTGCATTTCCTGTGTTACCGGTCAAAAGTTGTAGCAATGCAAGGTTATAAGTGCATTTTCTGCCATCAAGTTTTTCTGCCGCCTCTTCATATTTGCCTTGCTTCATCAAAACGATTGCTTCGTTCATTTGTGCTTGCTCGTTACCGGCTGCGATTGATTGTTGTACGTATTCGCTTGCTGCATCAGTGTCTTTCAAAGCCAAGCTTAATAATGAAAGGTTTGAAAGAATTTCTCCGTTGTTTGGAGAAAGCTTATTTGCTGTTTCCAAGAAACGTTTTGCGTCTTCCAATTGATTTAAGTACAAAGCAACTGCTCCTGCGTTGTTCCAACCACCCCACTCTGAAGCAAAACGTTCGGTAGCCGCAGTATAGATTTGCAATTTGCTTGCATAGTTGTGTGTGAGTGTTGCAGCGTACATAAGCTCATCGTAAGTCAATTTGTCAGGATCGGACATTGCCATTTTCGCAATCTCTTGTTCTGTTTTTTGAACGCCTGAAAAATTGAACGCAATCTCACCACGACGTAATGTAGGTAGGATTTCGTCTTCTATTTGGGTGAAAACAACTGACATGTTACGGATTTCTTGCTCTCTTCTTATCTTATCGGGTTGTGATTTAACGACGTTGATAACTGTATTCTTTTCTTTCAATGATGAACCTTCGACCAAGCGTATAAAATTCTCCCAGTCTTCTCCCTTTGCACTTGATGTGATTACTACATCTTGTTTTGCTTGCTCTACATACTTCTTTATGTCGTTCTTTTTGATGTTTTCTGCTTTTGCTCTTTCGGTCAAGGCTTCTGTAAGCATCTTATCCACCAAGTTTACAGTGGTTTCTGCTCTCTTCTTTGAAAGTCCGATGTTGAAAGTCTCTTCTCCTTCCGGTGAAGCCCAAGCATTGACGAATATTTGGCGAGGAACTTGGTTGTTTACGATGTAGCTCTTCATGCTTTCGTAGCTTCGCTTTGCGTCCATCTTCTTGTTGAGGTTGTTGTTCCAATTCAATTCGGACATATTGACGGTGAAATAAATGTCAGTAGTCATTATCTCATCAGAACTTACAGTATAATTTGCAGGAGCTAAACTCAAATCTCCTCTTATATCAACTCTGTTTGATGTAGAGTTGATTCCTTCTGCTATTTTTACGTTTCCGAGTTTTATTGCTCCCGGATTTTCCATCGCTTCACTCCAAGTAGCATTTGCTTCGTTTACTTCCTCTGCCTTGTATGCGATAGGGTTAAGGAATAACTTTGCACTCTCCATTCCTTGACGGTAAGCCACTGTATCTTTGTAAACGAAACGACCACCGCTTCCTTTTTCTATTGTTTTACCATTGCCTTCAACCTTTGAACCTTTCAAATTCATAGGAGATAGAATGACCTCTCCTGTTTCCCAAGTCAAGACCGGTTGAATGTAAACTACAGCATTCTTTTGGAAATACTTCTCAGGAATGTTACCGTTTATAGTAACGACAACTCTATCTCCGTGTACCTCCATTGGGTTAGGTGAGATTTGATAACGCACTGTGTCGTGCTTTTTTTGCATAGTCTTGATGCTACCGCAGGAAACGGCAAACAAAACTCCTATGCCAATGACTAATGTTCCTAATACTTTTTTTACCATCTTCTTTATTAATGATTTGTTTATATACTTCTTTATTTCAGATAATCTGCAAAAGTAACAATAAAAAACGAATTGATATATAATCAAATAGATATTTGTTTACTTTAATCGACTCCTTTTTATCAAAAAAGGTAACATAATTTGGTCAAATCCTTTGTTTATATCCGCTTGAACGAAATCAATTTGCAGGTTATTGCATTGTGCTTTTATGTTTGCGATTTTTTCTTTCACTGCTTCGGAATATCTGTCTTTCAGTTGCGAAGGTGTGATTTTTACTTCTTCTCCGCTTTCCGCATCTACGAATCTGTATGGGCGTTCTTTGAAATCAAGTTCCATTTCCTTCTCTTTGTCATAAACGTAAAAAAGTATGATTTCGTGTTTGTTGTATCGCAGATGTTGTAAAGCTTTTATAAGTTCTTGGTCAGAGGAAAGTGTGGAAAATAAGTCTGTAAAGATGATAATCAGGCTCCGTTTGTGGATTCGCTCTGCGATTTCATGCAATGGTTTGTCTATATTGGTGAGTGTATTTTTTGTTTCTTTGCTTTGTAAGAGTTGTTCAAGTAGGGTGAAAATGCGTTGTTTGTGAGCGAAGTTTGTCTTTATTTCCGACATCGAATCGATTCGTTCGTTGATTTGTGCTAAACCGAAAGCATCTCTCTGTTTGTATAAAAGATGAGAAAGACAGCCTGCTGCATAAATAGAGAACGATAACTTATTAGGATTTTCTATAGAAATGTTCTTCCCAAAAGGGAAATACATCGAAGAAGAAGTGTCTAAAACCAAAAGACATCTTAGATTGGTTTCTTCCTCGTACTTTTTTACGAAAATCTTATCTGTTCTTGCGTATAGCTTCCAATCGATGTGTCGTGTCGATTCGCCTGAATTATATAACCTATGTTCGGCAAACTCAACGGAAAAGCCGTGAAAAGGACTCTTATGCAATCCTGTAATAAAGCCTTCAACGATTTTGTTTGTCTTAAATTCTATAGAATTGTAACGAGAAAAGTTTTCGGATTCTCCAAACATAAGAACTATATAAAAATGCGAATGGTGAAAGAACCGAATTTCAGATTCAGCTTTTCACCATTCGCACAATTGTTTTTGAAATTATAGATACTTTTCAATTTTTTCTACGAATGCACTTTTAGGATTTGCTCCCACCAATTTGTCAAGCAATTCTCCGTTCTTGATAAACAACACTGTAGGAATGTTTCTTACTCTGTATTGTGCAACTATGTCGTTGTTTCCATCAACATCACATTTTCCTATGATAACTCTTCCTTCATATTCTGCGGAAAGCTCTTCGATGATTGGTAAAACCTTTTGACAAGGACCGCACCATGTAGCCCAAAAATCTATAACAACCAATTTGTCTTTTTCTGCCAACACTTCGTTGTAAGAAGCGTCTGTAATTTCTAATGCCATAATATTCCGTGTTTTTTCAAAGTTAATATTCTAAAATCTTTTGCAAAACTATTTATTTTTTTCGACATAAGCGTAAGCCTATTCAATAAAAAACGCGTATGGTACTAAAAAAGTTTTTTTTAGAGTCCTGTTTGGAGTAAGTGAAATGCGATTTTAACGACCGCAAACGCAGGTTTAGCATTCTTTTTCTTATCTTTGCAAGTTGAATCTTAAGTTTAAGTTAAAATGTCAGAGATAGCAAGTAAATACGAATCAAAATCTGTTGAAGAAAAATGGTATTCGAAGTGGGTGGAAAATAAATGCTTCGAATCAAAACCTGATGGTCGCAAACCTTTTACTGTAGTTATTCCACCGCCTAACGTTACCGGTGTGTTGCATATGGGACACATGCTTAATAATACTATTCAAGATGTGTTGGTTCGTAGGGCGAGAATGAAAGGATTTAATGCTTGTTGGGTGCCGGGAACAGACCATGCATCAATTGCAACAGAAGCTAAAGTGGTTGCAAAACTTAAAGAGCAAGGTATAGAGAAATCTGATTTGACAAGAGAACAGTTTCTTGAACATGCGTGGGAATGGAAAGAAAAACATGGGGGAATAATTCTTAAGCAGTTGCGTAAACTCGGAGCGTCTTGCGATTGGGAAAGAACGAAATTTACGATGGATAAACCGTTGTACGATTCTGTTATCGATGTTTTTGTAGATTTGTACGACAAGGGTTTAATATATCGCGGTGTAAGAATGGTTAATTGGGATCCTGCTGCATTAACGGCTTTGAGCGATGAAGAAGTTATTTTCAAACAGCAACAATCAAAGTTGTATTACCTTAAATACATGGTGGAAGGTTCTGATAAATTTGTGACGGTTGCAACAACACGTCCAGAAACCATACTTGGAGATACAGCGGTTTGTGTACACCCTGAAGACGAACGCTTCTCTGATTTGAAAGGAAAACGTTTGATTGTTCCGATAGTTGGAAGAAGTGTTCCAGTTATATTTGATGAATATGTAGATAGAGAATTTGGTACAGGTGCTTTGAAGGTTACTCCTGCACATGATATAAATGACTATAATCTTGGCTTGAAACATAAGTTGGATTCGATAAACGTATTCAACGATAATGGTACTTTGAACGACAATGGTGGCGATTATAAGGGTATGGATCGTTTTGAGTGCCGAAAGAAGATTGCAAAGGATTTGGAGAATGCTGATTTGATGGTGAAGGTTGAGGATTATATGAATAACGTCGGTTGCTCTGAAAGAACAAACGCGGTAATAGAACCGAAATTATCTTTACAATGGTTTTTGAAAATGTCCGATTTGGCAAAGCCTGCCTTAGATGTGGTAATGAATGATACTATTCAATTTCATCCTGCTAAGTTCAAAAATACCTACAGACATTGGATGGAGAATGTGAAAGATTGGTGTATTTCAAGACAACTTTGGTGGGGGCAAAGAATACCTGCATACTATCTTCCAAATAAAGAATTTGTGGTTGCAAAGACTGCTGAAGAGGCTTTGAAGAAAGCTCAGGAACTTTTCCCTGCAGAAAATTATTCTTTGAATGACTTGAAGCAAGATGAAGATGTGTTGGATACATGGTTTTCTTCTTGGTTGTGGCCGATGAGTGTGTTCGATGGAATCAGAAATCCGGATAATGAAGAAATCAATTACTACTATCCAACAAATGATTTGATTACAGCTCCCGAAATTATATTCTTCTGGGTTGCCAGAATGATAATGGCAGGATTGGAATACAAGAAAGAAGTGCCGTTTAAGAATGTTTACTTTACGGGTATAGTAAGAGATAAATTGGGACGCAAGATGAGCAAGAGTCTTGGCAACAGTCCTGATCCTATAGAGTTGATTGAGAAATATGGTGCTGATGGAGTGAGAATGGGAATGTTGCTTGCATCGCCTGCAGGTAATGATTTGCCGTTTGATGAAAGCTATTGCGAACAAGGAAGAAACTTTTCGAATAAGATATGGAATGCTTTGAGATTGTTGAAGTCTCAAAAGGTTGAGGATATTCCGCAAAGCGAAACTTCTCGATTGGCAACTGAATGGTTCCATGCCAAGATTAACAGTACCTTGACTTTGCTTGAAGATGATTTCTCAAAATACAGACTATCAGAGGCTTTGATGAGAGTGTACAAATTCATTTGGGATGATTTTTGTTCTTGGTATTTGGAAATGATAAAGCCTGCTTATCAAATGCCTATGGATAAAACAACTTATGAACAAGCGCTTGATATAATGGAATGCTTGATGAAAATTTTGCATCCGTTTATGCCGTTTGTTACAGAAGAGATTTATCATTTGATAAGAGAGAAGGACGATTTTATTATGTTGGCAAAAATGCCTGAGGCTGAGCAATACGATGAGTCTTTGTTGAAAGAATTCGAGTTTGTTCAAGAATTTGTTTCGGTGATTAGAACAATCAGAAATGAAAAGAATATAGCTCAGAAAAATGTCTTAGAGGTTTATTATACTCAATCAAAGAATGCGTCGATTATTTCAAAGAATGCGTCGATTGTATCCAAGTTATGTAATTTGCAAACGCTGTCTGTGTGTGAGCAGAAGGTAGAAAAAGCGATTGCAAAGATGGTTGGAACTATGGAGGTCTTCGTTCCTTTTGCCGACAATATAAATAAGGAAGAGGAGATAAAGAAGATAATGGATGAAATTAAGTATTTCGAAGGTTTTAAGGCTTCTGTCGAAAAGAAATTGTCGAATGAAAGCTTCGTGAACAAAGCACCACAAAAGGTTGTTGATATAGAGAGAAAGAAATTATCCGATGCGGAACAAAAACTCTTGACCTTACAAGAACAACTTAACGCTTTGCAATAGGGAATAAAGGTCGTCAATTAATGATGACCTTTTTGCATAAAGCGTTGTTTTGATATGTCAAAATGGCAGAGTTCTTTGTTTGGCACGTTTTTCGCAATTAAGGGAATGAGACTTTGAAATAAAACAAAGATTTAAGAGTTAAATAAATAGTAAAAATAAATAGGAGAATTGAAAATGGCACAAGTAAATGTAAAACCATTGGCTGACAGAGTTTTGGTTAAACCTGCAGAAGTAGAACAGAAAACAGCATCAGGCATCATTATCCCTGATACAGCAAAAGAGAAACCAATGACAGGTGAAGTTGTTGCGGTCGGTTGCGGAAAAAAAGATGAACCGATGACTGTAAAAGTTGGAGATAAGATTCTTTATGGTAAATATTCCGGAACAGAAATCAATATAGAAGGAACGGACTATTTAATAATGAGAGAAAACGATATTTACGCAATAATCTAAGATACTTAACAATTAACAATTAATTTAATATTAGAGATATGGCTAAGAACATTATATTTAACACAGAAGCACGCGAACAATTGCGTCAAGGTGTTAATGCTTTGGCTGATGCAGTTAAAGTAACTTTAGGACCAAAGGGAAGAAACGTTATCATTGATAAGAAGTTTGGAGCACCTCACATAACAAAAGACGGTGTATCTGTTGCAAAAGAAGTAGAATTAGAAGATCCGATTCAAAATATGGGAGCTCAACTTGTGAAAGAAGTAGCTTCTAAAACAAATGATCAAGCCGGAGATGGTACAACTACTGCTACTGTTCTTGCACAAGCAATAGTAAATACAGGAATCAAAAATGTAACAGCCGGTGCGAATCCTATGGATTTGAAACGTGGAATAGATAAAGCTGTTATGGCTGTTGTTGCTGATTTGAAGGCTCGTTCAAGAGAAATTGGTGAAGGAAAGGAAAAAGTAGAGCAAGTGGCAACTATTTCTGCCAATAACGACAAATTCATCGGTCAAATCATTGCTGATGCGATGGATAAAGTAAAGAAAGAAGGTGTAATAACTATAGAAGAGGCTAAAGGCCTTGATACAACAGTCAAAGTTGTAGAAGGAATGCAATTTGATAAAGGATATATTTCTCCATATATGGTAACAGA
>DEPP01000111.1:155-9999 GCA_002358835.1 Bacteroidales bacterium UBA3389 | reverse complement strand
GGGATCTGTACAGCCTTAATTTTTGAGATATGAAGTATTTGATAGTAGGACTCGGTAATCCGGGAGCAGAGTATGAGCAGACACGTCATAATATCGGTTATATGGTATTGGATAAGTTTGTTCAGAATATAAATAGCGAAAATCCGGCTAACTCATGTAAGTTCTCAACGGAACGACATGCTTATGTGGCACAAACTAAAGTAAAAGGAAGAACGTTGGTGCTTGTAAAGCCTACAACTTATATGAATTTAAGTGGTAAGGCTGTAAAGTATTGGCTGGATAAAGAGAAAATCCCAATTGAAAATTTGTTGATTATTGTTGATGATTTGGCGTTGGATTTGGGTGCGATTCGCATGAGAATGGGTGGAAGTGATGGCGGACACAACGGATTGAAAGATATAATTGCATCTTTAGGGCATAACAAATTCAATCGTTTGAGATTTGGTATTGGAAATAACTTTTCGAGAGGTAGACAAGTCGATTTCGTTTTGGGAAAAATAGAAGGTGAAGATTGGAGAACGACAGAAGAAAAACTTGATCTTTGTACCGATATAATCAAGTCTTTTGTGAGCATAGGCATGGATAGAACCATGAATATGTTTAATGGAAAGTGAGTCTAACTATTCGGTTTGCAGGTGCTTATTATATAATCTGCGACATCTTTTGGAGGAATGCTTTTAACGCATTCGCAGTTGGTGTCTTTTCTACAGATGTTGCAAGATTTTTCTTTGCAGAATATTTTGACGTTCTTTCCAATTGGTCGCCAACGTCCTGGATCCATCGGTCTTATAGGAGGGAAAAGTCCTATTGCATGTTTGTTTAGTATGGCTGCTATGTGCAAAGGACCTGTGCTTGCCGCAATCAGAAAGTCTGAATCATTAATCAAACTGATATATTCTTCCAAAGATAATTGTCCACTCAAATCATAAACATTATCAATCTTGTTATCAAATAAATATTGTCTGAATAATTCTCCTTCAGACTCTGTTCCACAAACAAAAATCCTGAATTTGGTTTTATCCAATAAGTTAATCAATGTTTTGAAATTTTTCAATCCCCATTCTCTTGCACTGCCATTGCTTTTCGGATGCAATATTACGTACTTGAAATCTTCGTTTTCAGAGATGTAACCTTTGGGATAATCACTCCTTTTCACAGATACATTCAATAATTCTGTGATATTGTCAAATGAAATCTTGTTCTGTAAGCCCGAAACCTTGTTTAATAATTTTAGATTCAAGATTGCTTCATGTTTATTTGATTTTCTGCGTGAGAAGTTAATCAAACGATTGCAATATAGTAGGTTATGAACTCTATGAGATGTGCCTATGCGATATTTGATTTTTGCTTTTTTGCAGACTTTTGCTATTTGTTTATCGGGGAATACAAGAATTGCCGTGTTGATATTTTTATTCTGCAATACAGTATGAGCTTTTTTGAGATCTTTTCTTAAATCGTCCCAATTCAAAAAATCATCTATGTCATCGCATAGTTCAATCACTGCTTTGGTGTAGCTTTTGCCAAGAAAGATTACTTTACTTGATGGTAAATAACGTTTTATGGCTCCGACCAAAGGTAAGGTTAATACAACATCTCCAATAGAATCTGTTCTACTTACAAGTATTGTCATTGTTATTTAATTCTTTGAGTTTGGCATATTTCAAAAAGGTTGCAGTGGCTGAAAGTTTACACACTTGATAGCCGGCATAGCCGTCAAGGAACCCTAACTTGAAAATATAGTCTCTCAGAAATTTCCATTTGGGACGAAAATACAATCCCAACAGATTTGTTCTCTTGCCCTTACTATGGGCTTCTTGTGCAGTCAAAGTTGTGAATCTATCTAATTGTTGTAAGTGTGAAGATGTGTTATTGTAAGAATAGTGCAACAAATCGCCTTTTAGATGTATTATTTTTGTGTTTTCAGGCAATGCAAGCGTTTCATGAACAAAGTCTCCTTGCCATTTAATTGTGGATTTGCTGAAAATACGGATTTTTTTATCGGGATACCAACCACAATGTTTTATCCAACTGCCACAATAATTTGTAAGCCTTGATACTTCGTAAACTTTAGATGATTCAGATTCGGATTGCTTGATTTGTAATATGCTTTTTGTTAATTCTTCCGATAAAGCCTCGTCTGCATCTATAGATAGAATTGTATCATGTGTAGCAAGAGCATTTGCATAGTTCTTTTGAGCAGAATATCCCAGCCATTCTTGCTGATAGAACCTTACAAACGAAAAACTCTTGGATATTTCTTCTGTTTTATCTTTGGAAAATGAATCGACAATAATAACTTCATCTGCAACACCCTGCAAAGAAGCCAAACATCTCGAAATATTAGCCTCTTCGTTCAGTGTTATAATGACTGCAGAAATAAGCATAAGGATTATAAAATCTTCTCAACGTCTTTGAAAACGAACTCTCTGACCGACGGAAGTAAGGTATTAACGTTTATAATATCGATTTGCTTCTTTGGAATGGCTTTATCCATTTCCATTCCTACTTTCTCGGCAATTCCTTCCGCTGCTTTGTCTGAAAATTCTATGTAAAGCGTTATGTTTTTAGGGCGTTTTTCTTGTGCAGAAACAAAAGCCTTGTGAGCCCAGACGGATTTTATTTCATAGTCTTCAAGAGATTCCAATATCTCTGCAATGAGTTTTTTTCTGCTTCTTCTTGCCCACCAACCCGGTTTGCGTTGTTTATCCTTTAATGCTTTGGATAAATGTTTGTTTGTTTGTTTGTCTATCATGACAATGAAATTAGAGTTGCTATTCTCTTATAATTTTACCAAACCTGCAAAACCCATGAAGGCCATTGCAAGGATTCCTGCCGTAACCAATGCAATAGGAATACCTTTTACCCCTTTTGGAACCTCTACAAGTTCAAGATGTTCTCTCAAACCTGCAAAAATAACCATTGCAAGGGTGAATCCGAGTGATATTCCTATGGTGTATGTTATTCCTTCCAATAGATTGTATCCTTTTTGCACAACTAAAATCGATATACCCAAAACAGCACAGTTTGTTGTAATCAAAGGTAGGAATACTCCCAAAGCCTGATAAAGTGATGGGCTGATTTTCTTCAATATAATCTCAACCATTTGCACCAAAGCGGCAATAACCAAAATGAAAACAATGGTTTGCAGAAATTCTATACCAAAAGGTACCAACACAAACTTTTGTAGTAAGAATGTTACTATTGTTGAAAGAGTCATTACGAAAACAACAGCCGCACCCATTCCTGCCGCCGTGCTTACTTTTGTTGATACGCCCAAAAAAGGACAAATTCCCAAGAATTGAGATAAAATAACATTGTTTACAAATACTGCAAAAATGATAATAGTTATGTATTCCATAGCTTTTGAACTTAATTTTTATTTTTGCAAAGCTAACATTTTTTTCTCAATTCGCAAACAAAGACAAGCTTTTTTTTGTTTTATTCCTGTGTAACGCACACATACAAAGCGAGATGGTAAAAAGAATAAATCATTCTCAACGCTCAAAAAGTTGCTGTTTGGATATGTGAAAATAAATCTTGATTTCGTTTGAATGAATCTTTGTTTTAGAAAATTGTTTCTTGATTTCAGTAAATTAAAACAAAGAAAGAATTTTGTGATTCTAAACATCTGAAAAACAGTGAGGTATTTGAATATGCTAAAATGACGATTCTATTGGCTGTTTCAAGGTTTGGATTTTTGTATCTTTGCAAGGAAAATATAGAAATCAAAATATGAAACTTTTTTTTAGAGAATTGGGTAATCCGGATGCAGATACGATAATGATAAATCATGGTTGGTTGGGGCGGAGTGAGCATTGGTTGAATATAGGTAAGTTCTTGGCAGACTGCGGTTATCATGTAATTATTCCGGATTTGCCAAATCATGGACATAGTTTTCATACCGAGATATTCACTTATGATTCTATGGCAAGGTTTTTACATGATTTTCTTGCCAATCATTCAAACGGAAAACCGATACTTATAGGGCATTCGATGGGTGGAAAGATTGCGATGAAAATGCTTGATTTTTATCCTGCGGATTATGAAAAGCTGATAGTAGTTGATATATTGCCGATGGCTTATCCAGAATTGTGCAAAAAAGGTTCAATTGCCGATGTAATATTACAAACAGATTTGACGTTGTTTCAAAGCAGGCATGAGTTATTTGAGCATTTTAAGCGATTTGTTTCAGATAAAGGCTGGTTGGCATTATTGATGCAGAATATAGAGGTGAAGAAAAAGAGTTTGCATTGGCGAAGTAATGCTGTTTTGTTGGCAGAAAGCATGAATGAAGTCGCAGGAAGTGTGAACTTGAATAAAAATTCAGTCGAAGCTTTGTTGATTTGCGGTTCGGAAAGCGAGTTTACAAGGAGAGAGGATAGGCTCTTGTTTTCGTCTGTTTATGAAAATTCAAAGATAATCGAGATAAAAGAAGCTTCACATTGGGTTTTTGTCGATCGACCTGCCGCTTTTTTGAAAGAAATTGCCATGTATTTGAAATAAAATTAAGTTAAACGATATTTTTTCTTATCTTTGCAATATTAAGTTTGGGTTATGACGGTACAGATTGAGTTGCTATTATTGGTTCTTTCGGCCTTGTTCTTTTTAAGCGTGTTTGCAGGAAAGGCAAGTTCGAAATACGGCGTTCCGGCTTTGCTGTTATTTCTTGCTGTCGGTATGATATGCGGAACGGATGGCGTTGGGATAGAATTTGATAATATTTACATTGCCCAAACCATAGGAACGGTCGCTTTGTGTATCATTCTGTTTTCCGGAGGTATGGATACAAAATTTTCGGAAATAAAACCGATAATGCTACAAGGCTTTTTGCTTTCGACCATAGGAGTATTGCTTACGGCCTTGTGTGCAGGGGTTTTGATTTGGTTTGTCTTAGGATGTACAATGCCCGGAGCGGGAATAGGCTTTCTGTCATCGCTTTTGTTGGCGGCAACCATGTCTTCGACCGATTCAGCATCTGTGTTCTCGATACTTCGTTCAAAGGGGGTGCATTTGAAACAAAATTTGCGTCCGATGCTTGAGCTGGAAAGTGGAAGTAATGACCCGATGGCTTATATGCTTGTGATAACCATTTTGGATGTAATGAAAATGGGAACGGAAGTAAGCGGTTGGATGATTGTTTTTAAATTATTGATGCAGCTTGTTGTTGGAGGATTGGCCGGTTATTTGTTTGGTAAGTTGGCTGTTTTTGTTATAAATAAAATAAAAATAGGAAACGATGCACTTTATCCGATATTGGTACTGACGTTTTGTATTTTTATATTTTCGGCAACTTATTACCTTCAAGGGAATGGATATTTGGCTGTTTACATAGGCGGATTGGTTATTGGAAATTCCAAATTTGTTCATAAGCGTTCTTCGATGAAATTTTTTGAAGGTTTGGCTTGGTTGTTTCAATTGGTGATGTTCCTTACTTTAGGCTTGCTTGTGAATCCACATGAGTTGCTTCCGATTGCATTACCTGCCTTGATAATAAGTTTGTTGATGATTTTAATAGCACGGCCTTTGTCGGTTATTTTGTGTTTGTTGCCATTCAGAAAAATGAGCGTAAGAGCCAAATCTTATATTTCTTGGGTTGGTTTGCGTGGAGCGGTGCCTATTATTTTTGCAATCATGCCTTTGGCCGAGAATATACCACATGCTCGGTTGATGTTTAATATAGTGTTCTTCTGTACATTGGTTTCGTTGCTTATTCAAGGAACTTCTTTACCTTTGGTGGCTCGTTGGATGAAACTATCCGAGAAATCGAAGGATGTTTCCAAATTACGAGACTTTGATATTGATGTTTCCAATGATATAAAAACCGTTTTGGCGGAAGTGGAATTAAATGAAAATACTTTCGAAGTAGGAAATCGTTTGATGGATATAAAACTACCGGATAACTCTTTGGCTGTTATGGTTAAAAGAGAAGAGAAGTATTTTGTTCCAACAGGAAAAACAGAATTAAATCCAAAAGATAAACTCCTTATAATGACAGATGATTATGATTCTTTACAAGAAGTTTATAAAAAATTAAAAGTAGAAAAGTAAAAATTAAACACATAATAGAAGAAATGAAAATATTAGTATTAAATTGCGGAAGTAGTTCTATCAAATATCAATTGATAGATATGGATAACAATGCCACACTATTGGCAAAAGGATTATTAGAAAGAATAGGTTTGGAAATGGGTGAATTTACTCATAAACCTGTTGGAAAAGATAAATATTATGTACAACAACCTATACCAGATCACAAAGCTGGTATCAAAATGGTGTTAGAAGCTTTGGTAGATGAAAAAATAGGAGTTATAGCATCATTGACAGAAATCAATGCTTGTGGACACAGAGTTGCACACGGAGGAGAAATATTCAAACAATCAGTTCTAGTAGGCGAAAAAGAAAAAGAACAAATAAGAGCATTATTTGCATTAGCACCACTTCACAATCCTGCAAATCTTCAAGGAATAGAAGCAATGGAAGCAATATTGCCAAATGTTCCTCAGGTAGCAGTGTTTGATACATCTTTCCATCAATCAATGCCAGCAGAGGCTTATCTTTATGCAATACCATACGAATATTATCAAACAGATAAGGTTCGTCGTTATGGATTCCACGGAACATCTCATAGATTTGTCGCTCCAAAAGCAGCAAAAATGGCAGGATTAGATATAAATAATTCAAAAATCATTTCTTGCCACTTAGGTTCAGGTGCTTCAATATGTGCAGTTAAAGATGGAAAATCAGTAGATACATCAATGGGATTTACACCTGTTGAAGGTTTGATTATGGGTTCAAGATGTGGAGATTTAGATCTTGGAGTACTTCTTTACATTGCAGAAAAAGAAAATATGACTATTAAAGAAATGAACAACTTCATTAACAAAAAATGTGGTTTGAATGGAATCACAGGAGGAGTTATTGATATGCGTGATATAATGGCAGGAAAGAGAGAAGGAAAAGAAAGAGAAACTTACGCATTTGATATGTTTGCATACAGAGTTAAAAAATACATTGGAGCGTATGCAGCTGCAATGGGAGGAGTTGATGCAATCTTATTCACAGGTGGTATAGGAGAAAACGCATGGTGGCAAAGACAAGAAATTTGTCGTGGATTAGAATTCTTAGGTGCAGAAATAGATGAAAAACAAAATGAAGCTATGGCTGGACAAGACGGAATTATCTCTAAGGAAAGCAGTAGAGTAAAAATTCTTTCGGTAACTACTGATGAAGAATTAGTAATAGCACAAGATACTTATTCAATTGTGAAATAGTAGATGAAGAAATTTGCGGATTTTCTTATGTGGCTCGGCGGTTGGAAATTGATTGGAGAGCCCGAACCTCAGATGAAAAATTGTGTATTTATAGAAGCCCCACATACATCAATGTGGGACTTCGTTTGGGGGCGTTGCGGCTTATGGAAATTGGGCGTTAATGCCCACTTTTTCATTAAAAAAGAAATGTTTTTCTTTCCTTTGGGTCCTATTTTGAAAGCTTTGGGAGGAGTTCCTGTTGATAGAAAAAAAGGAGCAGGCCTTGTAGATGAAGCAGTCAAAAGATTAAAAGAAAGTGATGACTTTTCTGTAATCATAACTCCTGAAGGTACGAGAAAATATACAGAACATTGGAAAAAAGGTTTTTATCATATAGCAATGAAATCAGGAAAACCAATTTATCTTTCTTGGTTAGACTATGAGAAAAAACAAGGAGGAAGTGGAAAAATCTTCTATCCAACAGGCAATTATGAAGAAGACTTAAAGGAAATCCAAGAATTTTATAAGGATAAAGTAGCAAAATATCCTGAAAACTTTAATCTAAGTAAACAATATCAAAACAAATAATAACGTAATATGTTAAGAACTCACACTTGTGGAGAATTAACTCTCAAAGATTGTGGAACACAAGTAATACTTGCAGGTTGGTTGCAACGTTCACGCGATTTAGGCGGAATGACCTTTATAGACCTAAGAGATCGTTACGGAATAACACAACTTGTCTTTAATATGGAAACAAATTCTGCTCTATGCGAAAAAGCAAGAACGCTTGGAAGAGAATATGTTTTGCAAATTAAAGGAGTAGTAGCAGAAAGAAGCAATAAAAATAAAAATATTCCAACAGGAGAAATAGAAATTCTTGTAGAAGAAATAACAGTATTGAACGAAGCCAAAACTCCACCTTTCACAATAGAAGACAATACAGACGGAGGTGAAGAACTTAGAATGAAATACCGTTATTTAGACCTTAGAAGAGGGATTGTAAGAAAAAATCTTGAATTAAGACATCAACTTTCCATACTTATCAGAAATTATATGAATGATAAAAAGTTTATGGAAATAGAAACACCGTTCTTAATTCGTTCTACACCAGAAGGAGCGAGAGATTTCGTTGTGCCTTCTCGTGTAAATCCAAATGAATTCTATGCCTTACCTCAATCACCTCAAACATTCAAACAATTATTGATGGTTGCAGGTTACGATCGCTACTTCCAAATAGTGAAATGTTTTAGAGATGAGGATTTAAGAGCCGACAGACAACCAGAATTTACGCAAGTAGATTGCGAAATGAGCTTTGTAGAACAAGAAGATGTTTTACAAATGTTTGAAGGCTTGATGAAATATCTTTTCAAACAAGTAAAAGGCTTAGAATTAGAGGATTTCCCAAGAATGACCTACGCAGATGCAATGAAATATTACGGAAGCGATAAGCCTGATACAAGATTTGAAATGAAGTTTGTAGAATTGAATGATGTAGCACAAGGAAATGGCTTCACAGTCTTTGATTCTGCAGAATTAGTTGTAGGAATTTGTGCAGAAGGTTGTGCAAATTACACTCGTAAACAATTAGATGAATTAACCGATTTCGTAAAACGTCCACAAGTAGGGGCGAGCGGATTAGTTTATATCAAGTATAACGAAGACGGAACATTCAAATCCTCTGTAGATAAGTTCTTTAACGCAGAGCAATTACAAAAAATAGCAGATAAATTCTCAGCAAAACCAGGCGATTTAATGCTTGTTATGGCAGGAGCTAAGGAAAAAACTCAAACTGCTTTATGTGCACTTCGTCTTGAATTAGGTTCTCGTCTTGGATTGAGAGATCCGTTCGATTACAAGCCGTTATGGGTTGTTGATTTCCCACTTTTAGAATGGGACGAAGAAACTCAACGTTTCTATGCAAAGCATCACCCTTTCACTTCCTTGAAATCAGAAGATTATTCAAAACTCTTCACATCTCCGGGCGAAGTAAGAGCAAACGCATACGACCTTGTTGTAAATGGAACTGAAATCGGAGGAGGTTCAATACGTATTTACGACCGCAATATGCAAAACGATATGTTTAAAGCCTTAGGTTTCAGCGAAGAAGAAGCACAAGCACAATTCGGATTCTTGCTTAATGCATTTGAATACGGAGCTCCACCTCACGGAGGTATAGCATTCGGATTTGATAGAATGTGTTCAATGTTTGCTGGCGTTGAAACAATTAGAGATTTCATTGCCTTCCCTAAAAACAACAAAGCAAGAGATATAATGATAGAAAGCCCTTCCGAAATTTCTCCTGCACAGCTTGAAGAATTGAATATATCGCTGATTTCAAAGCAATAAAACAGTGAATGATATATGAAAATAACGGGTTTCTTTCTTGAAACTCGTTATTTTTTTTGCAAATTTGAAAAAATATTTAGTGGTTAAATTGCATAGAATCAAAGTGTTACCCCCCCCTATGAACAATTTTGTAAGAATATTTGTTTGATATAAAGAAATTAAGTAAATTTGCGTATCAAAAAAATAGTAATCAATTAAAACGTTTTATCATGAAAACACGCACAAAATTAGCATTGATTTGTTTT
>DEPP01000111.1:0-134 GCA_002358835.1 Bacteroidales bacterium UBA3389 | reverse complement strand
TGTTTTTCAATGTGTTCGCTTTTTGCCTTTTCAGGATTAAAAGCACAAGAAGTAATCGAAGAAGAATTTTATGTTGATGATTTTATTGATGCATCTTCAAAAAAAAGTAATTCTTTTATGGAAGTTTATTATTC
>DEPP01000096.1 GCA_002358835.1 Bacteroidales bacterium UBA3389 | reverse complement strand
TCGTTGTCGTTCTGATAGTTCTTGGCTGCATTGATACCTCCCTGTGCTGCAATCGAGTGAGCACGACGAGGTGAATCGGAAATACAGAAAATCTTTACATTGAATCCTAATGCTCCCAAAGAAGCGGCTGCAGATGCACCTGCAAGACCTGTTCCTACAACGATAACGTCGAGTTTTCTCTTGTTGGCAGGATTAACCAACTTTTGGTCTGCTTTATATTTTGTCCATTTCTCGCTAAGTGGTCCTTGCGGAATTTTGGAATTAAGTGTTACCATCTTATATCTTTGTTATTTATTTACAAATATTTATTTTACATACTACTTACAAAACAATACAAACAACGGAACAATCGCAAATCCGACAGGAACGATGATTGCATAAATTGCTGCAAGGTATTCGATTGCTGTGTTGTACTTTTTGTGATTCAAACCGAATGTTTGGAATATTGAATTGATGGCGTGGAAAAGGTGGATACCCAAAACAATCAATGCCAACAAATAAATCAAAGTGTATGTTTTGTTTGCGAACAACTTTTTACACATTGTGTAGAAGTCTGGCTCATAGTGCTTGAAGTCTTCACCTGCATAAAGAGTTACTTCTTCTTTTGTAAGGCATATAAGTTCCTCACCGTCTTTTGAAATCTTACCTGATGTAGGTCCTTCTTGAAGTGCTTGTGCGAAAGGCATATAAGCCATTTGCAATGCCATCATATCTTCTTGTGCTTTTTGTTCGGAAATTTTGCCCGCTTCCAATTGAGCTTGAATGTCAAAAACTTTGTCTTGCCAATGTCTTTGAACATCTTCCACTTCCATCGTGTAAGTGTCGCTGTTATCGGCAACAACTACACCGAACTTAACGAAGTAGAAATTGATGAAGTGAATAACCATGAATACAAAAACAACGCCACCGGTATATATCATCCATTTTGAACCGAAGTGTGTTTTTGTTTTTGAAGGTACATGATAGCGAACCGAACCTCTTGCAGAGCGATTCTCCAAAGTCAATATAATTGCAACGATAACGTGTAGCAACACCGAAGCAATCAACAAGACTTCAAAGATTTTTACAATCCAATTCGTACCCATGAAATGGCATACATTTCTGTACCATTCTCCTCCGTCATCTCTTATGATGCAGAGGTTTAACCCCATGTGCATCGGCAGAAATACAAGCAAAAACGCTCCGACTGCCGCCAAAGTCATCTTCTTTGTGATAGATGCAAATTTTACTAAATTCATTTCGTTTTTTTGTTTTAAGAATACTAACTATTTTAAGTTTGCAAAGATATGAAAAAAAAACGAACGGCAAAATAAAAATCATATTTGACGTGTAATTTATGCTCATCGTAATTTTTTGACTCTTGATAAGGATTTGTCGAATCTTGAAAAGATAAAATTGTTTTGCGGAGTCAGAAATGATGAAACAAAGTTTTGTTTAGGATTGATTCTTAACCGAATATTTTTACTTAAGTCTTTGTTTTAACGAAAGTTGGGTAGAGGGTGATTTGAGTAGGTTCTTTTCTTTTATTTTCTTAATAAGGGAGAGTGAAATCGATGTTGAGTTGTTGTTATTTCGTCTTGCAATGCTGTTTTGAGCGAAGTGTTTTTCTTTATTTTGTTTCTTTTCTTTGTCAATTTCGAAAAAAGTAGTAATTTTACCGACTGAATGAGTGGAATGGAAAAACGTTGGGCGTTAAAACAAAGTGGTGATAAAGAGTTGGTTGACTCTTTGGCAAGGAAATTGTGTCCCGTAAAAGACAGTACGGAGGAGGATTTGCATACCTATCGTATTGTTGCTTCTTTATTGGTGCAAAGAGGGATTGAAACATACGAAAATGCAGAGAAATTCTTTCGTCCGAAATACGAACATTTGCACGATCCATTCCGCATGAACGATATGGAAAAGGCTGTCGAGAGAATAATGCTTGCAGTCAAAGCCGGAGAGAAAATTCTCGTGTATGGGGATTATGATGTTGATGGGACTTCTGCCGTTGCTTTGGTTTATTCTTACCTTGAAAAGTTTTACACAGAGATAGACTACTATATACCTGACAGATATTCGGAAGGGTATGGCGTATCTTTCAAAGGAATCGATTGGGCTGAGGATAATGATTTCAAATTGATAATTTGTTTGGATTGCGGAATAAAAGCACATAAGGAAATTGCATACGCAAAGGAAAAAGGCATTGATTTTATTGTGTGTGATCACCATTTGCCATCTGAAATCTTGCCTGAGGCTTGTGCCGTATTGGATCCGAAACGATTGGATTCAACATATCCGTATAAAGAATTAAGTGGTTGCGGAATCGGATTCAAATTGATAACTGCATTGCAAATTTATAGAAATCTGCCTTTTGAACCGCTTTTGGAATATCTTGACCTTGTTGCCATAAGTATTGCAGCCGATGTTGTGCCTCTGATGGATGAAAACAGGGTGTTGGCTTATTATGGATTGAAAAAAATAAACCGTCAGCCGAGAGCAGGTTTGGAGGCTATACTTTCTTATGCAAATGTGAAGCATGAGGAAAGAATTTCCGATAAATTATATTTTAATCGAGAATTAACCCTTTCTGATTTAGTCTTCTTGATAGGACCTAGAATCAATGCTGCGGGTAGAATGGAGAGTGGCCGTTTGTCTGTCGAATTGTTAAAAGCCAAAAAAATGGCTGATGCAGTCGAGGTTGCGGCAAAGATAGAAGAACACAATAAAGACAGAAAGCAAAAAGATAAAGAGATAACCAAACAAGCCTTTGAGCAACTTAAAAACGATAAAAGTCAGATTGGTAAAAAAACAACCGTTGTTTTTAATACTGATTGGCATAAAGGGGTAATAGGGATTGTTGCTTCGAGATTGGTCGAATCGTATTATAAGCCAACCATTGTCTTCACTCAGAACGACGGATTGATAACTGGTTCGGCAAGAAGTGTGAAAGACTTTGATATATATACCATAATAGAAAGCTGTTCTCATTTGTTGACTCACTTTGGCGGACAT
>DEPP01000069.1:2519-2705 GCA_002358835.1 Bacteroidales bacterium UBA3389 | reverse complement strand
AATATAGACACGACCTAATCAGGGAATAGCTGCAGCAATGTCATCTTTGATGACATAACCACGTAGTTTCAACAGATTAAGTGCCTGTGAAGTTGTAAGAACTTTCTCTTTCTTCACAGGTCGTGGTGTCAGATAACCATCTGGTGTATAAGGCTTCAAGTCTGAGAGTATGTGCCAGATAGCGGT
>DEPP01000069.1:0-2489 GCA_002358835.1 Bacteroidales bacterium UBA3389 | reverse complement strand
AGCGGTCAGGAGCATACGACAGACTGCGATGATGGCTTTCTTATGACCACGATGTGATTTTATCCTTCGATAGCGATCTGTGATTTCTGGATGTTTCTTCGACTTGATCAAAGCATTTGACACTTGCACCAATACCGGCTTAAGATAAGAACCGGCACGGGAAATCCGAGTGGATTTGATCGTCTTATTGCTTTTATCATTACGGGGACAGCATCCGGCCCAGGAGACGAGATTTTTATCTGTGGGGAAGACAGACATATCGCCGCCTATTTCCGAAAGGATCTGGATCGCAGTAAAAGGGTTTTTATCAAGCCCGGGAACCGTTCGAATGAGGGTAAGAGCATCAAGATAAGGATCAGAGACGCGAAAGATTTCCCGTTCTATCTCTTCTTTATGCTTTTCGAGTTCATCGATGTGGTTAAGACATTGCCGAAGCTTGATTGCCTGTTCGGGTGAAATGGCTCCATCAACGGCAGCCTGGATTTCTTCAACAGGGGTTTTACAACGTGGATCTACGAAAGGTGTCACATCAAATGTTTCCCCTGGATGTGCGAGCATATATTCCGTGATGGAACGGGAAGATTTTCCAAAGACATCGCTGAATACTTCGTCAAGTTTCAGATTTGACACGGTAAGACAGTTTTGCGCACGGTTCTTTTCTCCTGTCAACATGCAGGTGAGTTTGAAACGGTACCGTACCAGATCTCGCAAGTGACGAATAGCAGCCGGTGGGATAAAGGAAGGCTTCGTCATTCCGCACATGAACAGATCGCAGATCCATCTTGCATCCTTACGGTCAGTCTTATTTCCCTTTTGAGGCTTTGTGTACTTTGGATGGGCAAGTTCAACAGAGCATGTTTTTTCAAGAATGTTAAATACAGGGATCCAATACTTGCCGGTAGATTCCATACAAACTTCCGTACACTTATGCTTCGATAACCATTCCGAGAGATCACGCAGTCCTTTTGAAAAGGATGAGCAGCGTTTTTCGAAGTATTCAGTACGTCCGTTTGGATCAGTAATACCGATACAGGCATAGATCCAGGTCTTATGGACATCAAGACCACAACAGTTTTTACGAATAATTTTAAATGGCAAATGATAACCTCCTGATAGTTATAGTTGCAAGACTGGCAGTGACTGGTCATCCGGCGAGATCGAGTCGATTTCGAAAGAGATAAGTTTACGGGCTACGGTATGCGCCATTCATTGATGCCTTAACGGATGACCGACAACAAATAATTATACGAGGTCGCCGCTATACAGCCCCGCCACTCACCTCCACGTGTTCTGTAGTGTGTCAGTCTTACACAAAAAGGATATCAGGAAAGTAGATTTAGCGGAAGACCCCCTCGGGTTTCATGACCCCATCGGTGTCTTTCGCAGAAAGACGGGTTATATAAATGCAAAACATGGCAAATTGTGTATTTTTATTACCAATGTGTACATTTACATATGTGTCTTGGGCAAGCAGATGAACGCCATTTTCCAAAATGCAGCACTTCGCGGCAAATCGCGGCAGGTAGGGAAAGCAACACATTTTATTACTACGATTCTACTACGACTCATAATAGTAAAAATGTAAAGTGTTCATATGCCGTGGGGACATTTTCATATTTAAGATAATAATGACACTTCGCTCCCGCGAGGTGTTTTTGCGTTATAAAATTACATGTCACGATTTGATCATCTTTAAGAAGGAGTTAAGAAATGTATTACCCCGCGAGGGGACGAGAACTATTGCATGGCAACTTGATGACAATTCTAAATTGGTTAAAGTATAGTGGGCCAAAAACGGGAATGAAAGCTGTCAGAGCAATGCTACAAATGCAAAACAACAATGAACTTGACTTAACTAAAGGTGAGCTTTATTCCAAGATAAGGAAGCTCGCATTTGACAATGAACCTGAATGTAATGCATTTTAGATTGATAGTAATAGGGGAATTGCTTTGAAGGAGAATAAAAGAAAATGAGCATCTCAGACTTACCAGACTTTCTTAAAGACGGCTGGGTTCCAGTGAAACCGCCTCATCCAGAATTTTCCAAGGCTATGAAAAGGTATAAAGAGCATTTTGGAAGATATGATTTCAATAATTGTCCGCTAAGTAAATCACATAATGAGTGGGCCCATATATTGAATCACTGTGTTGATATAAACAAGATGTATTCAAAGTTGACAATCGGAGAGTATCTTGATGCAATAAGGCAATGCGGAAAAGAAACTGAGATGGAAGTGAAACAGATCGAGGAGTATTTGGAAGAAAAGGAGAAGAAAAGAGAAGAAACATAGGATGCCTCTATCCACCTACACTCCAGGTCACCTAAAGTCACGAAAGGGCATCGGTAGTAAAACACCCCGATTTCTACTACGATTTTACTACGTTTGACGTCCTCGATTTGCCTCGTTTTGCCACGATTTGCCATTTTGGCCAATAATTTTGGATAGTATGTGCCTGCTCAGCGCCCTGCGCAAAGTGCGGCAAAACGC
>DEPP01000019.1 GCA_002358835.1 Bacteroidales bacterium UBA3389 | reverse complement strand
ATGGCTGCATCCGCCACCTTCACAGGGTGTTGTCCCAAAGAGATAAGCTTATCTAACATCTCGTCTATATTGGTCAGATTAAAGTTGCCCGCCAAAACCAAATTACGAGTTTTCCAATTGTTTTCTCTCAAAAAAGGATGCAGATTATCTAATTCGTTTTTACCAAAAGTGCCATAACGAAGATGTCCCAAGAAAAGTTCTCCGACAAATCTTGCGTTTTGTTTCAACCACTGCACATCACTTATTTTGTCGGGTGATTCCTTTTGCAGACGCTTCATATCGGCAAACGCATCGTTGAATATGTCTTGAATAGGTTTTGAACTATTGCTTTTGGTTATGTTTATGTATTGTTCTCCGGGTTTTGTATCGAACTTGATATTGGCAAGACCTGCCCCATCTTGTCCTCTGTTGTGTTGTTTCTCCATTAACAAATACATACGGTTCAATGCCCAAGCGTTACCGTACTTTTCTTGATAATATTCCAACGGTTTGAGCAATCGCAACATTGCTATACCGCATTCGTGTTTTATTTGTTCACTCATATTCTTTGTTTGTTCTTTTCCAAGTTTAATATGATTACTATGAAATCGGCATAATACGGTCGATTCCGAAAGTCTTGGATGATACTTTCAGACTCGGAGCTACTTGATGTCGTTTCCATTCATTTATTTTCACCAAACGTAATATCTTTTCCACAGTTTGTTCATCAAATCCCTCGCTTATGATTTCGCTTTTGCACTTTCCTTGCTCTATATGCAGGTATAAAATTCTATCAAGCACATCATAATCAGGTAAAGAATCACTATCCTTTTGGTCGGGTCTCAACTCGGCAGAAGGAGCTTTGATTATTGAGTTTTCAGGTATTATTTCTTTCTCTCGGTTTATCCATCGCGACAATTCCCACACTTCTGTCTTATACATATCTCCGATTGCAGCTATTCCGCCCGAAGTATCGCCATACAATGTTCCATATCCGACAGCTGTTTCACTTTTATTGGTTGTATTCAACATCGCAGCACCAATCTTGTTTGCTATTCCCATAATAATGGAAAGGCGTATTCTCGATTGCAAGTTCTCTTCTGCCAAACCAAAAGGCAAATCCTTGAACACAGGTTGTAATGCCGAATGTATCGTTGTAAAACTTTCCTTTATCGGAATGGTATAATGTTCGATTTGAAGATTCTCTGCACTCGCTTTAGCATCGCTTACGCTGTGCGAAGTTGAATACTCGCTCGGCAAAAGCACTCCTACTACGTTTTCTTTCCCCAATGCCTCAACTGCAAGCACGACAACCAAAGCAGAGTCTATACCGCCCGAAAGTCCGATTACCGCTTTCTTTATATTGTTTTTATGATAGTAATCTCTGATTCCCAAAACAGATGCACGATATAGTTTTTCAGGTTTTGAAAGTGGGTTTTTCTGCAGGTTTTTCAATTTTTGAGTTTCTACAACCGTGGTTTGAGCATCAAACAAAGGCAATTCCTCTGCAAGATTTCCATTTGCCTGCAATACGAAACTACCTCCATTGAAGACAAATCTTCCCTCTGCTCCACATCTGTTTACAACCACCAAAGGACACCCAAGTCTGCGAACAATCGGTTGAAGTCTTGTAATAACCTCCTGCTGAGCGTTCAACTCAAATACAATATTGGCAGAACATATAACCAAATCCGCTTTCTGTGAACCTTTGACAAAATCTTCCAAATCTTCAAGAAAACCAAACGCAATCGAATTTTGATTATATTCCACACGCTCAAATCCATTCCCACTGCAAAATCCCTTATCAAAACGACCAAGATTCTTCTTTGTGGACAACGCTTGCAATTCTCCATTCTTTACAAAGGCAAGAGCATTATACGCCTTCGAATTTTCTTTTATCGGAAAGCCGAAAACAAAGTCTTTTTTCTCGCAACTCAACTCTTCGGCATACTTCATCGCTTGCGAAAAGACATCCTCATACAAAGTCAAATCATCAAGCGGAGAACCTGAAAGAGATAATTCGGGAAAGACTGTCAAGACCTCATTCTGCGTTTTACTCAATTCTTCTTTGAGTACGCTTAAATTGTTTTTGAAATCAGCTATCTTGGTGTTGATTTGTGATAATGCTATCTTCATCGGGCAAAACTATTATTATGATTAAATCAATAAGTCTTTTACTTCAAAAATCTATTCTTAACTATTCTTCGTTTTGAGTAAGATATTCTTTTATCTGAGCGGTGATTTCTTCTTGCAACTCAGGATTGTCTGCCAATAACTGCTTAACAGCTTCGCGTCCTTGACCGAGTTTGGTTTCTCCATAACTGAACCAAGAACCACTCTTTTTCAATATGCCCGCATCAACTCCTATATCAACCATCTCTCCCATCTTACTGATTCCTTGACCAAACAAAAGGTCAAACTCAACTTGACGGAAAGGAGGTGCAACTTTGTTTTTGACAATCTTAACTCTTACTCTGTTTCCTATGTTATTTTCTCCGTCTTTTATAGCTTGAATTCTTCTTATGTCCAATCTTATAGAGGAGTAGAACTTAAGGGCGTTTCCTCCCGTTGTAGTCTCAGGAGAACCGAACATAACCCCTATTTTGTCTCTCAACTGATTGATAAAAATACAACAACATTTGGTTTTGCTTATCGTTGCCGTCATCTTACGCAATGCCTGACTCATCAAACGAGCATGAAGTCCCATCTTGCTATCACCCATCTCTCCATCGATTTCACTCTTCGGAGTAAGTGCGGCAACAGAGTCAATGACTATAATATCTACTGCACCGGAACTGATAAGATTATCCGCTATTTCAAGAGCTTGTTCTCCGTTATCTGGTTGAGAAATATAAAGATTATCAACATCAACGCCCAATTTCTTTGCATAATTGCTATCAAAAGCATGTTCTGCATCGATAAATGCTGCCAATCCTCCATTCTTTTGACTTTCTGCTATCGCATGTATAGCTAAGGTTGTTTTACCTGAGGACTCCGGTCCATAGATTTCAATTATTCTTCCCTTAGGAAAACCTCCTACTCCCAAAGCGGAATCAAGTGCAATCGAACCTGTGGAAATCGTATCAACTTGTTCAACTGCTCTATCTCCCAATTTCATTATCGAACCTTTGCCATAGTTCTTTTCTATCTTGGAAATAGCAGCTTGCAAAACCTTTAATTTTTCCAATTTCTCTGCTGCTAAATCTTGTTCCTTTGCCATAGTATATATTTGTTTTTGGTTTTATCCTTGCAAAGATAGTTATTTTTTTTTTAGTTTCAAAAATTAGAGCAGACAAACTTAAATTGTTTCACGTGAGATAAGAGCATAAATAAAAGAAATACAGACTCTTTGTCTCAAAATCAGATTACATTATCCTCAAAACAAAAAGTCTGTATATTTATCTCGATTTCCTTTTATTGCAATAGAAATCCGTCTATTATTTTCTTCAATTCGGTTTTCGGTACTGCTCCTTGCAAAACTTTCATCTGTCCATCTTCTCTCACAAGAAAAAGTGTCGGAATACTCATTATTCGAAGAGAATTTGCCAACTCTCGCTCTACATCAATATCCACCTTATACACCCTTACCCTACCTTTGTATTCAACTGCCAATTCTTCCAAAACAGGAGACAACATCTTACAAGGTCCGCACCAAGAGGCATAAAAATCAATTATCGCAGGACTATCTCCCTTGTAGGTTAAATATCCGTCTTGCGATTCCGTTTTATCGAACAACTTATCGAAATTCGCTTTGTTCAAATGTATCGTTTCCATATCTGTTTTATTTTTTTGTTCTTTTGTTTCAGAATGATTTCCACAAGATGCAAAAAACAAAACCAATAGAACCAAATTCAAAATTCCGAATAATCTCTTTATCTTAACTTTATTTCTTGATTTCATTTCGCTAAAACTTGATTTTATTTTACTGAAACAAGCATTCATTTTCTTCTTTTCTTAAAACAATACAATCAAACAAAAACAATGTTCACTTTCTTTCTAAAACAATCGGTCTCTACAACCATTTTTCTTTCTTATACCAAGCAATAGTCTCCTCTACTCCTTTTTGCAAATCATATTCAGGTTCATATCCCAAATCTTGTTTCAAATCCTCTATATCACAATCCCAATTTCTTGCCGCAAGAATCGAATACTTGTCTTTGTTTAGAGTGAACTGAGTACCTATCGCACGTCCAAGCATATCCAAAAACGAAGAAATCCATTTTACGATAAAAAGCGGAAACTTCAATTTCAAAGTCTTCTTATTCAGAATCTGTTTAGATATTGCCGCATATTCGCTATCCAAATACATTTTACCATCACTGACAAAATAAGTTTTACCCGAAACCTCGCTTTCAAACGCCTTGATACACACCTGCACTAAATCCTTCGAATAAACAAAAGTCAGACGTTGTGGAACAAAACCAAGATACGGTTCTATGTGATTATCAATAGTTTGGAAAAATACAAAATAATCTGTTTCACGTGGACCATAAACTCCTGTAGGGCGAAGAATCACATATTTACCCTTAAAATTTTCGTTAATATAGTTTTCTGCCTTGAGTTTTGAGCGTCCGTATGCGGTATTAGGTTTATTTTCATCGGAGACCTTTGATTGAGTAAAATTAACTTCCTCTCCCGGACCATGAGCAGCAAAAGAAGATAAGAATATCAGTTTTGTAATATTCGTATCTATCGCATCAACAAGATTCTTTGTCAATTCAAAATTAACTCTATCAAAATCTGTCAATCGCTTTGCCTTAGTCAAACCTGCAAGATGAAAAATACAATCAAATTTCTCGTTTTCGAGCTGAGTCTTTAATTTTTCAGGATTAGAAAATTCAACTTCAATAAATTTGATATTGGGATTTTGCAAATATTTTCTGTTTGAACTACCTCTCACTCCTGCATACACTTCATACTCTCCCAATTCGAGCAATCTATCCACAAGCGTACTCCCAATAAAACCACTTGCACCTGTTACCAAAACCTTTTTCATACTTCTATTCTATCGTTTTTATATACGCTCTTCTTCTTATTGCTATTCGACTTTCATATTTCTCCCAAATATTTGCCGCTTGATTGGTTTCCAATTGAGGATTTGCAATTGCCATCTTCACTCCAAGAGAGATATATCGTTTATTCATTTCGGAGTAGTAGATAGAATGAACTCCTTTGTTTTGCCATTCAGGTTTTACTCCGTTCAGATATAGGTCTATATTGTCAAAAGTCTTCAATGCTTTCAAGACATGAATCCAACCAAAAGGGAACAACTTTCCTTTACACTTTCTCAACGCCTTGCTCAAAGACGGCATAGACACTCCGAAAGCAACTACATCATCTTTTTCATCTACAATCAAACAGATAAGTCTTTTGTCAAGAAACGGGAAATATTGATTGATATAAAACTTCTTTTGAGCATCATTCAACGGAACATAACCAAAAAGATGAGAGAATGATTCGTTTATCGTATCAAACAACTTCAAACCATATCGTTTTGCGATTTTGCTCACACTCATTCCTTGAACTATTTTAAGATTATATCTGTCCTTTATCATGTTGTTCACACGTTCCACCTTCTCAGGCACAGATTGTGAAGCGGGAATTTGATATTGTATCCAATCAACCTCTTTACGATACGACAAATAATCCATATGCTCGGGATAATACGACGGATTATAATAACACGCCATAGGTGCATCTACATCAAATCCCTCAACCGTCATTCCCTCCTTATCCATATCAGTAAATCCCATAGGACCTACAACTTCTTTCAACCCGTTTTGTTTTCCCCAATTCTCAACCGCAGACAATAACGCCTGACTTACTTGTTTGTCATCGATAAAGTCGAACCATCCGAAGCGTATTCTGTTTTCTTTCCAGATCGTATTTGCTTTATGATTTATGATACCTACAATACGCCCAACTGCTTTGCCCTCCTTATATGCCATAAAAATCTTGTAATCACAAAACTCTAAAGCAGGATTCTTCTTTTTGTCAAACGTAGTCTTCTCATCTATCAACAAAGACGGAACCCACATCTTATCGTTTTTGAACAAATCGTAAGGAAACTGTAAAAATGCCTTAAAATCCTTCTTTGTAATTACTTCTTTTATGGTTATATTGCTCATTGTCGTTAATTTATTGTTATTTTATTATTTCATATTTACGGAATACTTTTGTCAATTTATCAACCGCTTCATCGATTTGACTCTTAGTGTGAGTTGCCATTAGAGAGAAACGTATCAGAGTATCGTTTGGAGAACACGCAGGAGGAATAACAGGATTTACAAAAACTCCGCTTTCATACAATTCTTGAGTAATCATAAACGTCTTATCCATATCTCTTATGTACAGAGGTATAATCGGTGTTTGAGTTTGTCCTATTTCGAAACCAAGACTTCTGAAAGCAGACAATGAATAATTGGTTATCTCCCACAAGTTTTTCAATCGTTCAGGTTCTTGTTTGATTACATCAAGAGCAGCAATAACGCTTGCTGTTGCGGCAGGAGAAATTGAAGCAGAAAAGATGTAAGAACGAGAATGGTGTTTCAAGAAGTTAATCGTTTCGGCATCTGTTGCGATAAATCCTCCGATTGTTGCTAACGACTTGCTGAACGTTCCCATAATCAAATCTACTTTGTCAGTTAATCCTAAATGATTACAAATTCCTCTTCCTTGCTCTCCGAATACTCCCAAACTGTGTGCTTCATCAACATATACCGAAGCATTGTATTTATCCGCCAAATCAGTTATCGAAGTCAAATCCGCCACATCACCTTCCATCGAAAATACTCCGTCAGTTATAATCAACTTCACACTCTCATAAGGAATCTTTTTGAGAACATCCTCCAACGAAGACATATCGTTATGTTTGTACTTATGATAAGAAGCAAAAGAAAGTCTGCGACCCTCAACAATCGAAGCATGATTCAATTCATCACCAATAATGTGATCTCCCCTACCGACAATTGTTGGAATAACACCGATATTCGTATGAAAACCTGTCGAATAAACAATCGCTTTTTCCTTTCCGACAAAATCTGCAAGTTTTTCTTCCAGTTCAATATGAATGTCAAGTGTTCCGTTCAAAAAAGGACTTCCTGCACAACCTGTCCCATACTTTCTTATCGCCTCAATACTCGCTTCTTTGATTTTCGGGTGATTTGTCAAACCAAGATAAGAATTACTACCGAACATCAAAACCCTCTGACCTTTCATCACAACTTCTGCATCTTGTTCACTTTCAATCGCCCTAAAATAAGGATAAACACCCAAAGATTTTACTCTCTGGGGTTCCTGATATTGAGATAATTTCTTTCTTAATTGCTTCATCTTTTTATATTTTTTTACTTGCTTCTCTCTTAAACTTTCTACATTACACTTTCATCCTAAAAAACTGATTCATTCTTCCTAAGTGCGGAAAAAAATTCCTAAAGTGCGGAAAAATTTACCCAAAAAGCGGAAAAAAATTCCTACAATAATAAATATAGAAAAAATAAAAAAAAGTTTTTTTCTTTCCTTCTTAAGACTATGTTAACAAGTCTTAGAGTCTACAAGACCAAAAGTGTCTTACTGTCTCATTGACTTGTTGACTCTAAGTTTCGTTAATATCATCTTTCATATTCTCAAATAAACCACTGCAACCAATACGAAAATACTGATTACCATCAATCTTACCACAAAACGCCTCAAACAAATTTCTATAACGCAAAGCATCCTCACTCCTGCTTACACCTCCTGCAACCTTCAAACCCCTTAACTCTCCTGATGCTTTATAAAACTCTCTCAAAACCAATAACATAACACAAACCGAATAAATATCCGCACCTTTTTGCGACTTGCCTGTCGAAGTTTTTATGAAGTCCGCTCCACTTTCCAATGCCACCTTTGACGCAGAATATATATTCGAATACGTTCTCAACTCTCCTACTTCCAAAATAACCTTCAACTTCACATCATCCGAATAAGTCTTTATCAGATTTTTTATCTCTCTTATCTCATTTGCAACACCCTGAATATCACCACCCAAAAACATTCCACGATTTATACACACATCAATCTCATCCGCTCCAAACTCCAAAGCATATCTTACCTCTTCTTTTTTAACCTCAAGCGGCATTTGCGAAAAAGGAAACCCACCCGCTACAACTATAGTTTTCAAACCTTTATCTCTGCAAAGGTCTTTTATGAGCGGTAAAAAATTAGGAAACACGCAAACTCCTGCAACCAAGTGCTTTATATCATTGTACTCAAATTCTGATTTTTCTATCAAAGATTTAATTGAATCGTTATTATCTGTTGACGATAAGGAAGTTAAATCCAAATATTTTATCAAACCCAGCAAATCTTCTTTCTGCCATTTCATATCAGTTTTTACAAAACAAGAGTCAATGATTTGATTAAAACCATCGGTGTCGTTCTTTTTTATCAATTCGCAAAGAAGATGCTCGTTTTCGATTGTAGGCAATGATGTCAAAATCATATCTTATTTTTGTATTTTAAGGCCGTTAAACGACTGTTTTGCAAAAGGTGGAGTAATTCTGTTTTTTAGCACAGAAGACTTAATAAACGCTTTTATTTTGCGTTTTTTCAACCACGTTTTCTTGTTCATCTCGCTGCGTGAAAGCAAGAACTTTTTCAAGCGAGAACACAAAAGATCATCACCCAAATCCATTATCTTCTTTTCAAAAAAGAACCTGCGATTTTCAATCATCAAATCCGTAAGCGGAATATTCACAGGACATACCCTTGTACAATTGCCACAACCTACCGAATTAAAACTCAGATGTTTATAACTGTCAAAGTTCTCATAAAAAGGCAACACCACATTGGCATAAGGACCTGTGAAGACGTTGTTGTAGGGTTTGTCGCCAATTGTATTGAAAACAGGACACACTCTCTTGCAGGCATCGCAATCTATACACCACAACGCTTTACGATGAGTTTTTGATGCAAGAATATTACTTCTTCCGTTGTCAATAAGAAACACATGCGAAGCACTATCCTTGTGAGAATTGGGAGTAAAAATAGAAGACAAAAAAGGTGAATCGTTTTGGTTGCGATAAATACTCAAAAGAGTTGACATTATATCTATTTCTGCAATATTACAAACGAATTTATTGATTGGAATAATGAAAATTTTTAATTTTGAACCCATTACAATTTCCATATCGAATGCCGAATTGAAAATAGAAAACAAACTCCCTGTGTTCACAATTCCAAATTCAGGTTCCAAAATCGCACACTTACCGTCTGTTGCCATGGTTGCTATCTTCTCGTTTTTTAACGAAAAATCCAAACCAAGTTCGGCATTAAAGCGAGAAGTGAAAGTATTTACTGCTTTTATTTTGTTTTTTGCAAGCAAAACGGATAAAGAGTCGATAAAATCATCATAACTTACGCACCAATGAACTTTTCCACCATTTTCGGTGAATTTCCGCTCAAAAATCAAAAGATTTTCATCAATATTATCGATGAATTTTTTTCTTATTTCTGATGCTTTTTGTTTTATTTTATGAGGATTAGAAAATACACTATGAGACAAATCGTCAAAATCGTCGAAAGAAATTGTCAACGGTTTTTCATCAATCGACGCCTTGCAATCGGACAAAAACGTTTTGTACTCTTTTGTGTTCATTCTACTTTTTTATTGCGATTTTTTCCACACGTTTTTGATGTCTTCCACCCTCAA
>DEPP01000109.1 GCA_002358835.1 Bacteroidales bacterium UBA3389 | reverse complement strand
AAGATTCGTTTGAGCGAAATCAAGATTCAGCAAATTAAAACAAAGAATCATTTTACTGAAATCAAGAAACAATTCACTAAAAACAAATAAAAAAACCTGCTTATTTGTTTTAAGCAGGTTTTGAATGTGTTATGTGAAGATTTATTTGCGATTCAGACTTGTTCTCTTAGCCTTTTATGTGGATTACTTTCTTGGTTTCGAAAAACTCATCCTCAAAATAATCGCTTATGTTAAAGACCTTGTATGTTTTTTTGACCTTTGATAGTTCTTCAGTCAAATCACCGCCTTTCAAATACAGAATGCCATTAGGCAAATCATGGTAACGTATGTTCGAAAACTTGCCTGTTGTCCATGGAATAAAGTCTTCGAATGTTGTAACGGCACGACTGATTATGAAATCGAACTTTTCTTGTACTTTTTCGGCTCTTGTCTGCATGCTTCTCACGTTTTTCAGCTCCAAGGCTTCGGTTATAGCCTGCACAACTTTGATTTTCTTGCCTATTGAATCGACTAAGAAAAATTTTGTCTCTGGAAACATAATCGCAAGCGGCAATCCGGGAAATCCTCCTCCCGTTCCAATGTCCAAAATGTTGCATTGAGGCTTGAATTTACACACTTTCGCGATTGCCAAAGAGTGTAAGATGTGATGAATAAAAAGATTCTCCGTATCCTTTCTCGAAATCAGATTTATCTTATCGTTCCATTGTAAAAATTCTTTTTCGAATCGTTCGTACAAATCCAATTGTGTTTCGTTCAGTTCGGGAAAATAGTGTTTCAATTTCTCTCTCATAGCGTTTGGTTTATTGATTCGAATGTTTACTTTTCAAGTTCTGTTTCAGGGTATATTTGATTCCATAGGCTGCTGTCGCCTTTCAAATATTTGTCAAACCAAGCGAAAATCGTGTTATTCCATTGCATACGTTTCTTGTGCTCGACTATTCCGTGGTCTTCTCCTTTCACGTTTACAAATTGCACATCCTTACCCAATATTTTCAAGGCATTGTACATCTGAATGCTTTCTCCGACAGGTACATTGGTGTCAGACGTTCCATGCAACAAAAGAAGAGGAGTGTTGATCTTGTCTGCGTTGAACAGAGGTGAGTGTTCGGTATATAGTTTTGGTGCATTCCATGGGTATGAAAACGCACTTGCTGCTGCCGAATAGCCGTATCCCCAATATCCTTCGCCCCAATAAGATGTTATGTTTGAGATTCCTGCATGCGAAATAGCCGCCGCAAAGATGTCTGTCTTCGTTATAAGGTATTGAGTCATAAATCCGCCGTAGCTGGCTCCCATACAACCGATTCTTTCCGCATCGACAAAGCTGTGAGTCTTGCAGAAATCTTTCACACACTTGATAATCTCGTCCGCAGTCTTGTCTCCCCACGCATTAACGTGTCTTGCGGCAAATTCTTGTCCGTATCCGATAGTGCCGGATGGGTTAAGGACGTAGACAACAAAGCCTCTGGCTGTGTAAAGATAAGGACTGTATCTGAAAGCAAAAGCTCTGTCGGTCGGAGTCGTGCCTCCGTAATAGTAAACTATCAAAGGATATTTTTTGTTTGCGTCAAAGTCGCTCGGAAGGTAATATCTGCCTTCTATCAATCCTGTTTTGGTTTCGTTGTTCCAAACTTCCATTTTACCCAAATCAAGTTGTGCGTACTCTTTTTGCTTAGGGAAGTAAATCTCTTTGCAGTTTCCGTTTTCTGTTTCGAACAATCGGTCCGGTTTATTGTAGTTTTGTCCGATGAAAAGTGCGAATGAACTGTTTGGAGTGCAAGAGTAATCGTTTATAATGTCGCAAGGAAGGTTCTCTTTTTCGACTTTGAAATCTTCGTTTGGTAAAAGCGTATAGACATTTACCGAATCCTTGTCGGTACAAAGCATAACGACTTTGTCGCCTTGAACATCGAAAGAATTAACCGAAGGATTGAAATCTTTCAAAACAGGAATCGGTGCTTTCGATTTAAGGTTGTAGGCAATCACTGTGTTGTTGTAGATGTTCGGAATTTGGTTTTTCTTAACCTTTGCAGAAATCGAGTTGAAGGCTTCGCAAGATGAGTGCAACAAAATCAAACTATCGTTGAAATAAGCCGCATTGCTGACAAAGCTGTCTTTGAATAGCGAGTCCAAAACAAGGGTTTGCAAATCCAATTCATAGAATACGTTATATCCGAACGGACGTTCTGTCATTTTTTCATAGGAAACGGAAATCAAAGCTTTTTTATCGTCTTTTCTTATATCGCATAGATAGACGTTATGGTGAGAATAAGTCAAGCGTTGCAAAGATTCGTCGCCCAAACGATAAAGGTAAAGGTCGCTTCTCTTACGCCATTGATCGCTTATTCTGTCATCGGGAGCCAAAAGCCTGTAAACGTCTTCTTTTTTCTGAGTTGAAGTCTCTTTTATCGAGATTATGAATCCTTGTTCGTTGTTCAAAAAAGTTATACCGCCTTCAGGAATATCCTTTGCAATGACTTCTTCGCTCAAAGTCTTAGGATCGAAAATCACAAGCGAGTTTCTGCCGTTTATCTTTTTGGTATAGTAAAGCAAATCGCTTTTTGGCAACCAGGTTAAGCCGAAGTTGCTGCCGCTTTCTTTCAAAAGCTTATTGTCTTTCGCGTTTTTGAGTTGCCAGGTCCAAGTATTCTTTCCGCCATTGTCTCGATCGTAGAATTTCAAAAGGTAATAGCTTGCCGTAGGAGATAAATCCACCGAATACAATGTGCGTCCGCAAAGCATGCTTTCCAATGTCAGTGCTTGTTTGCTGTCTGTGGATTTGATTTCTGCCGATTCGCTTTTGCAGATGATTTGAAGCGTAGATTCACCTTCTTCAATCATAAGCGTGATACGCATATCGTACACTCCGATTTCGTATTCGGCTTCGATGGTTGTTGTATCGGTTTGTGCGGTCTTTTTATCCTTGCTTGCTTTTACGAAATCGGCTTTGAAGGCTGCTGAAGACACTATATCGAAAGCTATATTCTCTTGCTTGGAAACAAACATCTTGAAGGCAAGGCTTACAAAACGTGTTTTGTTGCCGGAATTGCTGAAACGGAACGTGCCATCCGTTTCGGCGGTAAGGCGATTGATGTAGTTGCCATCGAAAGCAGGTACTTTCAAAGCTGAGGACAGCTCGAATTGTTTGCCGTTTACATCGGTCGAGTCTATGATTGCAGGAGCTACAAGGCTGTAATCTTTGTACAAATCAAGACTTTCAACGTTTTTCTGAGCCATTGAAGCCAATGAACAGAAGAAACATAAACATAAAACATAAAATCTTTTCATTTCAATCAAGTGTTTTTGATATTTTTTACCATAAAATAAAACTAATCTGCAAAATTAAGCATTTACTTCCGAACACGCTGTACATCGAATCGAATAAACGTAAAATTAAATCAAAGAAACAATTTTTTGTTTTCAAGAAACAATTCAACGAAACAAAGAATCATTTCGGTGAAATACGAAATGAATTGTTTTTTGCGTTGAAATCAAAGAATCAAACCCAATAAGAGATGAACGATAAGGAATATATGCGTATGGCAATCGAGTTTGCGAAGGATAATGTGGCAAATGGCGGCGGTCCGTTCGGTGCTGTGATTGTCAAAGACGGGCAGGTAATAGCTTCTTGTGGCAACAGTGTTACTTTGGACAATGATCCGACGGCTCATGCCGAAGTAAATTGCATACGCAAAGCTTGTAAGAAATTAAACACTTTTGATTTGAGCGGTTGCGTTCTTTACTCCTCATGCGAGCCTTGCCCTATGTGTTTGTCGGCTGTTTATTGGGCAAGATTGGATAGGCTGGTTTATGCGGCAACTCGAAAAGATGCGGCAACGGCAGGCTTTGACGATGATTTTATTTACAAAGAAATTCCACTCGAAGACGATAAACGCAGCCTAAAATGCGAACATATCGATTGCCAAACAGCATCTTTACCTTTTGATGCTTGGAGAGAAAAAAGCGATAAGACGGAATATTAAATCTAATTCTTTGCTTTGTCGGACAAGTGCTTTGAGTGGTAAAACTTACAGCACTCTTTGAGCGTACATTTTTCGCATTCCGGTTTGCGAGCCTTGCAGATATAGCGTCCTAACAATATAAGGCGATGGTGAAGCAGGGCTATGTCCGATTCGTTCTTCAGATTGCTCATCAGTTGCTTTTCTGTATCGAGAGGTGTCTTTGCTTTGTCGGTCAGACCTATGCGACGGCTGACACGATGTACATGTGTATCGACAGGCATCACCGATTGGTTGTAAAGAACTGCACAAATAACATTTGCGGTTTTGCGTCCGACTCCTGCAAGTGTTGTCAATTCTTCTCTCGTTTCAGGTAAAATTCCATTGTAAACCGATTCGAGTCTTTGCGACATTTTGAGAAGATTCTTGCTTTTGGCATTCGGATAGGATATGCTTTTGATGTATCTCAATATCTCTTCTTCCGAACTCTCGGACATTTGTTTTGCAGTCGGAAAACGCTTGAATAGTTCCGGCGTAACGAGGTTTACACGTTTGTCTGTGCATTGTGCAGAAAGTATGACTGCAACTAAAAGTTGGAAAGGTGTATCGTAGTTCAATTCTGTTTGAGCATTGGGAAACAAACCTTTCAGTTGTTCGAATGCAATGGCGTATCGTTCTGCTTTTTTCATTTTTCGCTCAATTCAAATTCGACAATAACAGGCTTATGGTCAGAAAAAACATAGTCTGCACAAAGATAGGTGAGCGGATTTATGTTTTCGGAACAGAAAATGTAGTCTATACGATACGAAGGTAAAGGTCCGACGTACGTTCCCGAAAAACCGCTACCGACTTGGCAGAAACTATCCGAAGCATATTTGGAAAATTCGTGATAGGTGTAAGAAAAGGGTGTCGAATTGAAGTCTCCGACAAGAAGGTATTTGTGTTTTGTTTGTTGCAAAAGGTTAGTTACCTGTCTGGTTTCCTCACTTCGGATTTTGTTTGCCGAAATGAGTTTGCCTACAATGCTTTTTGAAGTTTCTTTATCCAATACATCTCCGCTTGCTATCTTACCTACTTGTTCTTTTTCTTCGGGCAAGATTTTATAAGATGCAAGATGCAGATTATAAACCCTGAAAGTTTTTGTCCCTTTCTTTATGTCGGCAAAGGTAAAAGAACGAAAATTCTCTATCATTGGGAAAAGACAGCCCGAGCGATCT
>DEPP01000075.1 GCA_002358835.1 Bacteroidales bacterium UBA3389 | reverse complement strand
GACGACGATATCTCTTTCGTTCTGTTTCAACCTGAACCTTTGTAGGAAGAGAAACTTCCTTTTCATTTTTGTGTATCATACCCATCACCCGTTATCCGAAGGATTCTGCGAATGTTTTTTTAAAATTTCCTCTATTGCAGAATCATAACCGCTATGTTTCTTTGCGTCAGAAATTATTGCCGCTGCTTTTGCCTGTGCATCTGCAAGAATCGCTTCTTTATTACTGATAATCTTCTGATAGCGCTTAATTTCCTCTGGTGTCTTCATTCTTAATTCACGAAGAAGTTCATCAATCTCCGCTTTGTTTACCATGATGACATCTGTAGAAAAAGCTTTGTACTTACAATTATCAATGTATTCTTCAATCTCATCAATTAACTGTTCTATTCTGCTACTCATATTCACCCTCCATATTTTCAAACAGTATAAATGCGTTTGCTGCTGAGGAAACTCTCAAAGAATTCACTTCATAAACTCTTTATTAGTCACTCTACGTTACAGCATTTTCCCATTATATTAAAAATAGATACTATTTGTTTTTTAATTTATTATGTACAATATCAACAACAAAGTCAGGTACAAGCTGAGAAATATCTCCATTGAAGGCAGCAATTTCTTTCACGCTGGACGAACTTAGATACGCATATTCCAAACTTGTTGTCAAAAATACAGTATCCAAAGAACCATCTGACAACTTTCTATTAGTTTGCGCAATCTGAAGTTCATATTCAAAATCTGTTACCGCGCGAAGACCACGCACCGAAACATGGATATCATTTTGTTTCGCATAATCTACCAACAATCCATTGAACGAATCAACAGACACATTTGACAAATCCTTTGTCGCTTCCTTTAATATACTAACACGTTCCTCAACAGAAAACAACGCATTCTTAGCCCTATTGTCTAAAACACTCACCGTAAGATGATCAAACATTTTGGAAGCTCTTTTAATAATATCTAGATGTCCTAATGTTAATGGATCAAAGCTTCCTGGATAAACTGCAGATTTCATGATATTTTATTAACTCCTTTTAACAAATACATGTTTATTGGTTTTGTATATTTTTTCCTTTGTGACAATAAAACCTAATGACGAAACGTAATCAAAATCGGTATCCAAGGTTGATTCAATAACAATCAAGGTGTCTTCTGTTACATAAGGACAATCTTTTAAAATTTCTAATGCCTTTTTCTCGTATTGTTGATTGTATGGCGGATCCATAAAGATAATATCAACATCGTCTCTAATACTTCCCCGCAATGCTGAAAAAACATCTTGCTTCAATACAACAGACTGCTCTTGAAAGCGTGTATGTGCAATATTGTCATTGATACACACAAGCGCCTTTTGATTATTTTCAACAAAATAAGCTTTTCTTGCACCACGACTAATAGCTTCAATGCCAATTCCACCACTTCCCGAGAACAAATCCACAAAAACAGCTCCCGAAAGATACGGCATAAGCATATTAAACAATGTTTCTTTAATTCTGTCTGTTGTCGGACGTGTATCCAATCCGGCAGGAGTCTTAAGGTTAAGACTTCTTGCTGTTCCGGCAATTACTCTCATATTCTTTCCTTTCCAAAAAGATGAAAAAGTCGTTATACACGAACCTTTGTACCCTTAGAATCTCTCTTATTGAGTTTCAATTTGTTTAATTCCATCTTTTTACCCTTGTATTTTATAACATTCTCTGTACCGTTTTGTGTGTAGTATACTTTTTCAAGGTAATCCTTATCGCCCATCTTCATACCACGTACACCAATTGCATTCTTCTTTTTTTCTGGAATTTCCTCAATTGCAAAACGGAGGAAATAACCTTCCTTCGAACGAAATACGATGTTTTGTTGAAGATTTAAAATCACAATACTAAGTACTTCATCACCTTCATTCAATTTTGTAGCTGCAACCGTTCTCTTAGCCACATCAAATTCACTACCATTGACAATCTTGCACATAGATTGTTTTGTAACAAATAACATACGATAAAGATTTAATTCTGACTGACTTGTAATGGTGATAATATCCTCTTTACTTGAATTATAATTACTAATATTATCAATTGGCATCCCTTTGTCTCTAAGCTTTCCAAAAGGAATGTCTGTTACTTTTATTGTATAAAGCTGCCCAATATTTGTAAAGATACACATTCTACCTGTATTCTTACTCTTTATCACATATTTAAAGTCTGCATGTACCGTTTCTTTGTTACGTTCATAGGTAGACATATCAATGGTCTTACAATAACCAAACTTATCCATCAAGAACATAACATCCATTTCTTCCATCTTTTTCTCTTCATAGACAGCTTCTTCAGCATTCTCAATGCTGGTTCTACGTTTTCTCGCATATTCTTTCTTAATTGCATCAAGATCCTGCATAATTACCTGCGCCATAGAATCTCTACGCTCTAAAATATCCTCGTAACGATAAATATTTTCTGTAGTTTCTTTATGTTCTTTCATCAGCGCTTCGATTTCTAAACCAATCAATTTGTAAAGGCGCATATCAAGAATCGCATTCGCCTGCTTTTCTGTAAAGTTAAGCTGCGAAGCCATAACCTTTGATTCCTTGGAACGGAAATTGATACCCTCTGTGATACCACTTGTAAGACAGCTTTTAACCATAGAACGATCCTTAGAACCACGAAGAATTTCTATAATCAAATCTATGATGTTGCAGGCTCTGATTAATCCCTCTTGAATTTCGCGTTTTTCAAGCTCTTTATTCAATAATGTATTATATTTTCTGGTATTAATCTCATATTGGAATGCAACATTTTTAGCAATAATACTTTTGAGACCAAGTGTTTCCGGACGTCCATCTGCAATGGCAATCATATTCACACCGAAAGTATCTTCTAAACGTGTCTTTTTATAAAGAAGGTTTTTGAAGTTTTCAACATCCGTATCTTTTTTCAATTCAATCACGATACGAATACCTTCTTTCGAGGATTGATTCGAAATATCAACAATTTCCGGTGCTTTTTTCTGTTCATAAAGAGTCGCAACATCCTGCAAAAACTTACCAATTTTTGCACCAATCATGGTATAAGGAATCTCTGAAATTACAAGATTAATTTTTCCACCTTTAATCTTTTCAACTTCAACTTTTCCTCGAACCTTTATTTTACCCGTGCCTGTCTCATAGATACTTAAAAGATCATCCTTGTTACAAACAATACCACCCGTTGGGAAATCAGGTCCTTTCACATATCTCATTAATTCTTTGGTTGTTATATCTTCATTCAGCATATATGCTTTCATAGCATCTATCACTTCACCAAGATTATGAGGCGGAATGCTGGTAGCCATACCTACCGCAATACCTTCAGAACCATTTACCAAAAGATTCGGAAATCTACATGGCAAAACATCTGGTTCCTTCTCTGTTTCATCAAAGTTAGGCGAAAAGTCAACAACGTCCTTATCTAAGTCAGCAAGAATAGCATCCTGTGTAACCTTTTGCAGACGAGCCTCCGTATATCGCATAGCAGCGGCGCCATCACCTTCAATGTTACCAAAGTTACCATGTCCATCAATTAAC
>DEPP01000012.1:624-3467 GCA_002358835.1 Bacteroidales bacterium UBA3389 | reverse complement strand
ACTTTACCGTACATGAGCATTAGGAATAGGAATGTATCTTTGTGTGGTAGTGGCGACGTGTTTTCTTGTTTATCACAGAAATAGACAAGATATCCCATCTTTGAATTATAAAAACTTGGTGTCTGTTGCTGCACAGTCTGGCACACTTATGGTTACAAAGTCGGAGGATGAAACGAGCTGTATCATTGACGGATCTCAGTTGGCACAATTCTTGGATACTACAAACTGGACTGAACAAATTGGAATTATCCGAAACGTGCAGCGAGATACCGAACAAAACAGTAAATCCTCGATTCAGATTAAGCTGGACGGCGTATATCTAAAGTTATTTGATACTGATACGGCAAACATCTATGACGAGACAACAGGAAAAGACAGATATTACAAAATGAGTGATGGAGATTACGAGAAAGTTCTTGCTCTTTTGAGTATGGCATTTGCTAATTAAGATAGCACATATTATTAAGGGTGTCGCTTCGGCGGCACCCTTTTTCTCTGCGTTCACACATTCCTTGAAAAAATATGTTATAATTAAGAAAAACTTTTCTCTTTCTTGTAGTTTTTGGTGACGAAACCGTAGTATATAGGTGAAAGGAGGTCGAGCAGATGAATGATGAAAGAATAATCGAACTGTTCTTTGAACGATCTGAGCAAGCAATCAAGGAGCTTGACGGTAAGTACGGCAAAGTGCTTCACTTACTTTCATTCAAAATTCTGAACAATCATCAGGATGCGGAGGAATGTGTGAACGATTCCTACCTTGGAACTTGGAACGCCATCCCACCTGCCAAGCCCAATCCCTTGCTTGCATTTGTCTGTAAGATCGTAAGAAACATTTCACTCAAACGCTACGAGCAAAACACCGCCGCCAAAAGAAACAGCTACTATGATGTCGCTATGGAGGAACTTGAAGATTGCCTCGCTTCTACGACCACCATTGAGGAAGAAATTGCGGAGCGTGAGCTTACCAAGATTATTGAATCCTTCTTGGATTCGCTCTCCAAAGAAAATCGTGTGATCTTCTTGCGCCGCTATTGGTTTTCCGATACATATGCTGACATCGCAAAGCAGGTTGGACTAACAGAAAACAATGTGTCCGTCCGACTCACACGAATCCGTAAGGAATTACGGGAGTACCTATTAGAAAGAGAGGTTATAGTATGACTACGAAAAAGTTTTCAAACGCACTTGGCAACATCGGAGAAAGCTATGTCGATGAAGCCTTGAACCACACCCCAAAGAATAAAAGCAACGCTTGGTTGAAATGGAGCTCGATTGCAGCTTGCTTCTGTTTGATAATGGTCGGCATTATTTCCATATATCCTAATTTCTTGCCAGAAAGACCTGCTTCTATGAATTTATTTGGAACCCCTTGGGTTGTTGCAGATAATTCGATTTGTATTCAAAGAGCTTCGTATGTCGAAGAGATCCAAACTACTGACGGAAATGTGTTAACACCCGACGAGGGATTTACATTTGTTGCCGTAGAGTGTGACTTAGTATTAGATAAAAGCACGTCTATTGCCGAATGTTATATTCAGAAAAGCGAGGTTGATGCCGCTCAATATGATATATTGAGCGGGCCTATCATAGTAAATGAAAACTCCACGCTTTTAATTTTTAGCGTTCCAGAAAAAGAGAGCGCAACAACTCCCATTGATCGTTTCTGCTTAACCATAACTCTGAGTGCAGGGGAAAAAACTTATTCTTGCGATTTTTCGTTTAGCAAATAATGCGCTGTTAGAGAAAACTCCAGTTTTTGGTCTTTAGCAATCGCCATTATCAAATACGCAAAGCAATAAACCGCTTAAGGGTGTCGCTTCGGCGGCACCCTTTTTCTCTGAGTTCACACACTTTTTGAAAAAATATGTTATAATAATAAAAATATTTGTAAGGTTTTCTTTCATTCGGAGTCTTATGTCTGAAAGGAGGTGGTAACGTAATGGAGTTCGATCAGATTTACAGCGCATATTTCAAATCAGTTTACCTTTATGTGATGCAGCTTTCCGGTAATGAGCATATTGCGGAAGAGATCACCAGTGAAACTTTTTTCAAAGCGATAAATTCTATAGATCGCTTTCGTGGTGATTGTGATATGCGAGTATGGCTTTGCCAAATTGCGAAAAATACATATTACTCATACTTGAAAAAGAACAGAAAAGAATTGAGTATTGACGAGTCGGGTTTGCAAAATATAGCCGATCCCGATGATTGCATTGATGTACAAATCGGTGAACAGGAAGAAGCTCGCCTAATCCGAATAATTCTGCATGATATGTCCGATCCATATAAGGAAGTTTTTATGTGGCGTGTGTTCGGAGAGCTATCATTCAAAGAAATAGCCGATCTCTATGGAAGAACAGATAATTGGGCTTGCGTTACATACCACCGTGCCAGGAAGATGATACAAAACAGATTGGAGGAGATCGAAAATGAAAAATGAATGTAATTTTGTTCGTGATGTTTTGCCCCTGTACCTTGAAAATATGGTTAGCGAGGAAACAAGCTCTTTTGTCAAAGAACATCTTGAAAGTTGTCCTACGTGTGCTGCAGAGTTAGAAGCTATGAAGGCTGGGACTAATGTAGAGGAGATTAGTGGAAATACAAAAAAACGGCTGGAAGATGAAGTGCAGAAGTCGATGAGAAGCATACGCCAGAAATTCCGTAAAAAGGTGTATGTAATAACTGCGATTGTTGCATCTGTCTGCTTAGTTCTTTGCATAATGCTTCATTATTTTCCGGTATATCGTTTAGTACAATTTGGACCGTCAGTATTTAGTGATTACTACAGCTACGATCAGATAACCAAAGCTCTTTATATTGGTTCTGCCGCTGACCGCAAA
>DEPP01000012.1:0-598 GCA_002358835.1 Bacteroidales bacterium UBA3389 | reverse complement strand
GACCGCAAAGAAGCACAGGCAGTACTCCGCTTGGCAGACAAGGCATTTCATGATACACGCCACACAAGAGCCGAAAATGAAGAAGAATACGGATTGCTTTCCCGTTATGCAACTCCCACAGATAGTTATAATAATGTAGCATTTGTTGAATATTCCTTAGAGTTGTTGTCTGCTCATCTTGACGATGATGAGGGATGGATTTGGGTATATTACTCGTCCGAAGCATTTGACCATGACGGCAATTCTGTCCGTGGAAGTTGGAGAATCCCTTCTCTTTGGAAAGTCGAAAAGAATGACACCGGCGAATGGGTTGTAGTTCAAATTCGTGAACATCCTTAATACAGAGAGGAGCATAAATGTATTTTCCCGAGGACATGACTTTCCAATATTTCTTTTTTGACACATATTTAGGTTACTTCCTGCAAGCCCTGCCTATTGCATTGGCAGTAAGTGCAATATATGGTTTTATCAGATTTAGAGCAGACGAAGAAACAACCATTGGCAGAAAACTGTTCTCATGTGCTTTTGTCTGCTATATCACGGGACTCGTGTGTTTGGTTGTTGGTCTGGACTTGATGAACATAGTTTGGTATAAACT
>DEPP01000032.1 GCA_002358835.1 Bacteroidales bacterium UBA3389 | reverse complement strand
TTACACCCCCCTGTTGCGACAACGATGCCCTCGGCCATGCCAATAATACACCTCAATGTAGGGGGTGGAAACATTGTGGGTATATACTATAATATATGTAGGGGATATCTTGTGGCAACGACAGATATTTACCGGTATAATAATACATATGTATATGTAGAGCAACTGCTCATCATACTTAAATTTTCCCGTATTCATTCTATTGACTTTTGTGTCAACTTTTTTCAGTATAAAATATTTGACAATGTGGAGTAAAATTTATTCATCCAATGAATTGTTATCCATTGGTAATGTAGTGTCAAAAGAAAAAAAGATGCGAAAATGATAAATATTCGAGAAAAATGTGTAATTTTGCATATCGTAAACATAAAAACAAGAATATAATAACATTAAATAGTAATTTGATAATGAATAAATTTGACCCGGCTACTAATATCCAAAAGTTGGATGGTAGAGACCCTTTCAGAGGTGTAAACCCATCGATAAGCGATAGTGCAACATTTGCATTTGAAAAAGCTCATCTTATGACTGATACTTTCCATGGCGAAACCGAAGGTTACTTCCTATACTCTCGTCACTGGAATCCTAGCAACATGTCATTGTGTAATGCTTTGGCAGCTATGGAAGGAACAGAAGCTGCTTGGGTTACAGGATCCGGTATGGCGGCTATCACTTGTTCTTTGATGCACTTCTTGAAAGCAGGCGATCACGTTGTTGCTTCTCAAACTGTGTATGGCGGTACTTTCGCTTTCTTGAAAAACTACATAATTCGTTATGGCGTTGAAGTAACTTTCGTGGATACAACCAACCTTGAAGAGGTTAAGGCTGCAATGCGTCCTAACACAAAGGTTGTTTACACAGAGTGTATGTCTAATCCGTTGTTGAGAATCGCAAACATACCTGAGTTGAAGAAGATTGCACAAGCTGGTAATGCAAAATTGCTTGTCGATAATACTTTCACTCCGATGATTTTCTCTCCATACAAATTGGGTGCTGACGTAGTTATCTACTCTATGACTAAGTTTGTAAATGGTAAGAACGACTGTGTGGCAGGTGCTATTTGTGCTGATGCTGCTACAATCAATGCAATGATAGACGTAAACGACGGAACAGCTATGTTGTTGGGTCCTGTATTGGATTCTTTCCGTTCTACATCTATCTTGAAGAACCTTTACACACTTCATATTCGTATGCAACAACACTCAAAGAATGCTGCGTACTTGTCAAAACGTTTCAACGAAATCGGAATCAAGGCAAACTATCCTGGAAATGAAGATCATATCGACCATGCTTTGATGACAGAGTTGATGAATGAAGGATTTGGTTATGGTGGAATGATAGCTATCGACCTTGAAACTGCAGAACGTGCTAACCAATTCATGGAAGCAATGCAAAATAAGGGAGTCGGTTATTTGGCTGTTTCATTGGGATATTTCCGTACTTTGTTCTCTTGTTCAGGAAAGAGTACTTCATCGGAAGTTCCTGAAGATATTCAAAAGAAAATGGGTATGAGCGAAGGTTTGGTTCGTTACTCTGTTGGTTTGGATAATGATATGGAACACACTTTCCAATTGATTGTTGAAGCATTGAAAGAAATAAAATTCATTTAGTACAATTTTAATTGTTTGATTGAGGCTTGCTTTTGGCAGGCCTCTTTTTTTGTTTTGTAGGATTTTGCTTGTAATGGATTTATTTCGTATCTTTGCAGTTCTTAATTTTGATTGATTTTTTTAAGGAAAAGATTTATGATATTGATTGCTGACGGCGGTTCGACAAAGACGGATTGGGCTTTGGTGGATGATAAAGAGGTGAAGACGTTGTTTTCTTCGCGTGGAATGAATCCCTATAATGTGTCTGAGACAACGATGCGTATGGAAATCGAGTCTGTGATTTTGCCGAATGTGTATGCGGATTGTGTTGAGTATATCTATATTTATGCTTCAGGATGTTCGGCAAAAGTAAAGCAAGATGAAGTGATAGGGTGGTTTGCTCCTTATTTTAAGAATGCGAAGATTGAAGTCGAAGGCGATTTGTTAGGAGCAGCGAGAGCGACTTGCGGTCGTGAGCCTGCTATTGCAGCGATACTCGGGACAGGTTCGAATTCTTGTCTTTATGATGGCGTGAATATTGTTGAGAATGTGGCGTCTTTGGGTTATGTTCTTTGTGATGAGGGTGCCGGAACGAATATCGGTAAGTTGATTTTAAGAGATTATTTGCGTGGAACTATGCCTGAAGATATGGCAACGAAGTTTGCTCAAATCTATACTGGAGATGAGTCTGATTTTCTCAATAAACTTTACAAGGAAGAGGCTCCGAATTTTTATCTTGCTTCGTTTGCTCGCTTTGCAATCGAAAACAAAACGAATGATTATTGCATAGGTGTAATCGAAAAGGCGTTCGAAAGTTTCTTTACCGAACAAATATGTCGTTATACTTCTTATAATAAATATGTAATAAATGTCGTTGGTAGTATAGCTTGCTATGCAGAAGATATATTAAAGAATGTTGCAGAGCGATTCGGGATGAAGATAAATAATGTGGTGAAAGCTCCGCTTATGGCTTTGGTTGATTATCATATTGCATAACAAAGGAGAAAAAGAACTAAAAAATGATATGGCAAAATAGCCGAATCAAGTTTTTTATGTATATTTGCAAGGTTTTTTGCAGCTAATAAAATAGAGGAATTGAAGATGAGTAAGATTGATGTGCTTCTCGGATTGCAGTGGGGAGACGAAGGAAAAGGAAAGATTGTCGATGTATTGACACCGAATTATGATATAATTGCAAGGTTTCAAGGAGGACCGAATGCAGGTCATACATTGGAGTTCGAGGGTATTAAACACGTTTTGCATATCATTCCTTCGGGAATTTGTCATAAAGATAAAGTAAATCTCATTGGCAATGGGGTGTTGGTTGAACCTTTGATTTTGGAAAAGGAAGTGAAGTCTTTGGAAAATATTGGCTTTAATCCTAAGTCTAATCTTTATATCTCTAAAAAGGCTCACTTGATTCTTCCTACTCATAGAATGCTTGATGCTGCCAATGAAAAGAATAAAGGTGCTCAAAAGATAGGTTCTACGCTTAAAGGCATAGGTCCTGCTTATACAGATAAGGTTGCTAGAACAGGATTGAGAGTTGGTTCTATTTTCTCAAGCGATTTTGAAACTCTTTATAAGAAAGCTTGTGATGCTCACTTGTCTCAAATTAAGGCAATGGGGTACGAGCCTGATGAATTTAAGATAGATGGAGAGTCTTTTGCAGATTACGAGAAAAAATGGTTTGATTCGCTTGCAACATTAAAGCAATTGACTATTGTAGATAGCGAATATTTCATCGATGAAGCTTTGAATGAAGGTAAGAAAATTTTGGCTGAGGGTGCTCAAGGCTCAATGTTGGACGTCGATTTTGGATCTTATCCATTTGTAACTTCATCTAATACGATTACAGCGGGCGTTTGCTCCGGTTTAGGCGTTGCTCCGTCAAAGATAGGACGTGTGTTCGGAATTTTCAAAGCTTATTGTACAAGAGTCGGAAGCGGACCATTCCCAACGGAATTATTTGATCAAGACGGTGAAACGATGCGTCAAGAGGGAAGAGAGTTTGGTTCAACAACAGGACGTGCAAGAAGATGTGGTTGGTTGGATATTCCGGCATTGAAATATGCTTGTATGCTTAATGGGGTTACTCATCTTATGTTGATGAAAGTTGATGTGCTTAACAAATTTGAAAGCATCAAGATATGTGAACAATATGAGATAAACGGGGAAACTACAACCAAAGTACCGTATGAAACAGATGCGGTGATAAATCCTATATATTCAGAAGTAAAGGGCTGGTGTGAAGATATTGCTGGTAAGAGTACGTTCGATCAATTGCCGATTGCAATGAGAGAATACGTGAGTGTGATTGAGCAAAGAATGAATCTTCCGATAGCTGTCGTATCTACTTCACCTGATCGAAAAGATACAATCATTAGAACTGAATTGTAAATTGACCAAACATTGAATTATGAATTATATGAAAAGAACAATTGTAGCGGTTTTGTTGGTTATGATGTCGTTTGCGGCATTCGCTCAAAAATTACGGCCATCCGACATTCCGCAAGAAGTGAGATTGGGATTGGAAAACACATATTCCGATTATAAACTCAACGGTTGGTATTTTGAAACGGGACAATATGTTGCCGAAATCGATATCGATAATCAAATAGGTAGGGTTTTTCTTACAGCAACAGGTAATTGGCAGTTTACAATCTTTGATATACAAGAGCAAGAGTTGCCTACGTTGATTGCAAACTACTTTTTGAATAATTATCCTGGCTATCGAATCAAAAAATCCGAATATATAGAAGATTTTTCCGGCGATAACTACTATCGTCTTATCATTGCAATGAAGGGAATCGGTCAAACAGAATATGAAATGGTGTTCGATCCGCGCGGAAAGTTGACAAAAACAAATGCACCTGACCCAGATTTTGTAAAGAAAGACTATATTGCTCGCTTGAATCCAGAAGCCATAGAATACCGTCAAAAAAAGATGGCAGAGAGAGCTTCTTTGGACGGAAGCGGTCTTGAAATCCGAACAGGGGAAGACGGAGATGTGAAAAAGAATTCAAAATCTCAAGATGTGGATATTGAAGTGCCTGAAGCATTGGACGTACCTATAATTCCGGAAGAAGTAACCAAAGCGTTCAAGAAAAAATTCCCGAGAATAGAAGTAAGAGAATGGAAAGAGGAAGAAGGAAATTACAGAGCGTATTACGAAAACCGCGGACGCGAAATGGAAATGCTTTTCAAGGCTGACGGAATGATTATGACAACTACAACAGCTGTTGAAAAAGAACGTTATCCTCGTTTGATAGTTAAAGACTTAACTTCAAGATATCCTGAAGTCAAGTTCCCTAATTCAATAATCAAGTTCCAAAAAGTTGATTACGATTTGAAATACAGAAGAACGGTTACCGATAGAAAGTTGGATACATACTATTATATAGAGTTTACTCAAAAGATAAAGGGTAAAAAAGACAAGAAAACCGTGAAACTAACTTACGATAAGTCGTTCAGATACCAAGGACTTGCAGGAAGCACTGACGAATATCAAGAGGAAGAATAATTGAATGAAGTTTACGCAAAAAGCACTGCCGTTTTTAATACTTACATTCTTTGCGTGCAGTGTATCGGCACAGAAAAAAATAGACTATAAATCTGATTGGGGAGAGCGATTGCCGTCTTTCCCCAATCAGTTAATATTAAAGAGCAATGTGGTCTTTGTTCACGAGGGCATGACTATGGATTGCGACTCGGCAGTCTTTCATACCGAGGAAAACTTCATAGAGGCGTTCGGTCTCATTCATATTTCCCAAGATACAATTCATCTTTATGGTGACCGAGTCTATTATGATGGAAACACAAAGGTTGCAGAAATTTTCGGAGACACGGTTATCTTGCATGATGATAAAGTAACGCTTCAAACAGACTATATGGTGTGGGAGCGGGATTACGAAACAGTGAGATATACCAATGCAGCAGATATTTGGGATGAAGAAAGCACATTGTACAGCTTGACCGGAACATATTATACAGCCACAAAACAATTTGAATTTTCAGATAACGTAATAATAACAAGCCCTGATGCCGACATAGAATCAGATTCTTTGTTTTACGACAGCAGTACCGATTGGGCGTATTTTTATGCTCCGACAACAATCACAACATCCGATAGTGCGATAATCAAAACCGAACGAGGCGAATTCAATATTAAAACCAACCAATCACGACTCTATCGCAACAACAACATAAAACAAAAAGCTCAAACGCTGATTGCCGACAGCATAGACTATAATACAGAGACTCAATGTGGCAAAGCGTTTGGAAATATCTTCATACAAGACACTGCAAACAGCGTTCAGGCGTACGGAAACTATCTTGAGACGGATAGAAAAGATAGTTTGAAATATGCTTTTTTGGTAGGCGAGGTCTTACTTCAACAAATCGAAGAATCGGATACCCTTCATATGCACTCCGATACGCTTTGGGTAAATTTCGATTCAACAGACAATGCCGAGCAAATGCTGGCATACAATCATGTAAAGGTGTTTCGACAAGATATGCAGGCAGTTTGCGAGTATGCAGATTATAGGATAAACGACAGTATTGTTTATCTGTTGGAGCGTCCTGTGCTTTGGCAGAATGAAAGTCAGTTTACGGCAGACACGATACGCATAAGGGTTGACAAAAAAGGTGTTAAGCAGATGTTTCTTTACCCAAATCCGTTCATAGTTCAAAATTCCGATACGCTGACTCAAAAATATTTTAATCAGATTTCGGGTAAATACCTTTCTGCAACTTTCTCAAAAAACAAAATAAGCTATGCACAAATAGATGGAAACATAAACCTGATTTATCATCTTTGGGAAGAAGAAAAGGGAAAAGAAAAACGACATACAGGAATAAACATCGGAACTTGTGCAACGTTGAAAATATATTTTGAAAAAGGCAAGCCCAAAAAGATGACGGCAGTACAGAATCCCGATTTCTACCTTGACGATGAGCAACGAATAAATGAACAAGATAAAACTTTGAAAGGTTTTATTCTACTCGAGGAACATCGTCCGAAATCACCACAGGATATTTTCATTCATAGAGACTGACTTTTTGTCATAAAAAATCATTTGGAACGAATCTTGAATACATAAAATTAAAACTTGAATTCGTTGAACTGAAATCAAGAAACAAAAATCCGAAATGAAGAAAGAGAAAAACAAAGCGGAGAATATAATAAACAAACTATTAAAGAAAAATAAGAACATGGCAGAGAATAAGGAAGAAAAGGAAGAATTGACAGACAAAACCGAGCAATCGGAACAAGAAACTCAAAACGAAGAAACTCCAAAAGCTGAACAAGAAGAGGCAAAGGAAGATGATTTGGCAACGAAACTTGAAGAATTGAATAAGAAATACTTGTTGCTTTATTCCGATTTTGAAAATTTCCGCAAGAGAAAAGCCAAAGAGCAAATGGAATTGGTGATGAATGCTTCTGAGGGTTTGATTAAGGAATTGTTGCCTGTGATTGATGATTATGAAAGAGCTTTGCAAAATATGGAATCACAAGATAACGAAGTTTTTGCAAAGACCAAAGAGGGTATGGAGCTGATATACAACAAGCTGATTGGCACGTTAACAAAAAAAGGTTTGAAACCAATCAATGCAAAAGGCGAGATGTTCGACGAAAACCTTCATGAGGCAATCGCAAGAATACCTGCACAAAACGAAGACGAAAAAGGAAAAGTGATAGATGAAACAACCAAGGGATATTATCTTAATGACAAAGTGATAAGATACTCAAAGGTTGTTGTTGCAATGTAATATAATTTTTGACAAATGGCAGCAAAGAGAGATTATTATGAAGTCTTGGGTGTTGATAAAAATGCTAGTGATGCAGAAATTAAATCGGCATTCCGTAAATTGGCAAAAAAATATCACCCAGATGTATCAAAAGAACCTGATGCTGCTGAAAAATTTAAAGANNTGGCAGAAAAAAGAGATTATTATGAGGTCTTGGGTGTGACAAAGGAGTCAACACCTGAAGAAATCAAAAAAGCATATAGAAAATTGGCAATAAAATATCACCCTGACAAAAATCCGGGAGATAAGGAAGCTGAAGAGAAATTCAAGGAAGCAGCAGAAGCTTACGACGTTCTAAGAGACAAAGATAAGAGAGCAAGATACGATCAATTCGGACACGCAGGTGTCGATGGACAAGCAGGCTTTGGTGGCGGCGGAATGAATATGGATGACATATTCTCAATGTTCGGAGATATATTCGGAGGTTTCGGAGGATTCGGAGGCTTTGGCGGAGGACGTTCTCGCGGAGGCAGAAGAGTCAATCGCGGAGGCAATTTGCGTATTAGGGTAAAGATGACCTTGGAAGAAATAAACACGGGAGTGGAAAAGAAAATCAAGGTCAAGAAATACGTACCTTGCGACACTTGTCACGGAAGCGGTGCAAAGGCAGGCTCAGAAAAAACTACTTGTCCTAACTGTGGCGGAAGCGGAGTTGTGATTCAAGTGCAAAGAACCATATTGGGAAATATGCAAACACAAACAACTTGTCCGTATTGCCAAGGTGAAGGAACAGTGATAAAGGATAAGTGTCCTGATTGCAGAGGAGAGGGAATCGTTCAGAAGGAAGAAGTTGTCGAAATCAAGATTCCGGCAGGTGTTTCTGACGGAATGCAAGTTTCGATGCAAGGAAAAGGAAATGCAGGAGCAAGAAACGGAATCAACGGAGACTTGATTGTTGTTATAGAAGAAGTAAAGCACGATGTGTTTGAAAGAGATGGCAACAACCTTTGCATGCAAACCTACATCACATTCTCACAAGCAGTTCAGGGAACGACGATTGAAGTTCCTACATTGGACGGTAAGGTTAAGTTTAAGGTGGAACAGGGAATGCAAAGCGGAAAAGTCTATCGTTTGAGAGGAAAAGGTTTGCCTGAAGTGAACTCTTACGGCAGGGGAGACTTGTTGGTGAGAGTCGATGTCTGGGTTCCAAAGAGTTATACCAAAGAACAAAAGAAACTTTTGGACGAATTGGATAAATATTCCGAATTTCAACCAAAGCCGAATGCGAAAGAGAAAAGCTTCTTCGAGAAAATGAAAGATATGTTCAGCTAATTGAAAGAGCGATATATTAAACGATAAAACAATAACCTGATAGTAAAATATTGGTTATTGTTTTTTTTTATAGCGATATTGAGATTTGATTCATTTATTTTTGTAACTTTGCAACGGAATGAAGAAAGAGTATTACTGAAATCAAGAATCAGTAAATTAAAACCAAGAAACAATTTTCTGAAACAAAGATTCGTTTTACTGAAATCAAGAACTATTTCACTAAAACGAAGAGATTGTTTGGGATAAAAATGAGATTATGACAAGAAGTAAAAAACAATTTTAATAAATACTAAACAGCTATGAATAGAAAAAAGATTGCGACTTTAATTGCTTGCATTATTTCGGTAATGTGTTTGAATGCACAAAATAACAATGAATTCTCTTCGTTGAAATCTGTTTCTCCATGGAGCGTAAGCATAGAAGGTACAGCTTATCAGAAGAGTGTTTTTGAGACTCCTTGGTCTAATGTGGTAGATCGTAAAGATATAGCTTATAAACCTGATGCAAAGAATGCTTTTTTAGGAGGAATCGGTGTTAACTATGCTTTCAATCACGCAAACAAATATTCATTTATATTTTCTGCAGGTTTGGATCTGAAACCGCTTTTGTCGATTGAACATTCTGAAAAGGGGGCTGAACTTTTTTATCTCTTAGATAAATCCATCGAATATACAAATTCATATAGTCCGTACTTGTCTTTTATGGCTCAATATCAAAACAGAATCGATGCACAAGAGAAATGGTTCTACAATTTGAAGGTAGGAGTTAAGTTGAACAGCTATTATAGTTGTTATAGTTTAGATCTGAATTATTCAGTTGGGCAAGCAGATGATTATTTTGTTTTTCAAGTATATAACAACGAGAATAATTTCTGTCTTTATCCGAGTTTGGTGTTAGGTGCCGGGGTTTCTCATAATTCTTCGATTGGTTTGTTCGGACTCAATGTTGTTGGAAATATAAGTATTCCATATTTGAGTTCAGGGAGGTATTATTTCAAATTAGGTAATTCTGAATTCAGTGGTGTTCATTATTTGACAGGGAATTATGTAGGTTTGTCTTTGACTTATTCACCAAAGAAATGTTGTTCTAAAAGTAAATAAGCAGTTAAATAAAACGAAGAAACAGAAAATTGTTTCTTGATTTCGTTCAAACGAAACAAAGAATCATTTTTCTGAAATCAAGATTCGTTTGAGTAAAAACAGATAAATGGGAAAGTAGAGGGGAAAAAACATCAACAAAACATTTGGTTAAGTAAATTGTTGTAGATAAAAAGTGTTTCATTTATTATTTGGTAATGTGGAATCTCGAAAATATCAAAAGATTAGCCAGAAATGAGGTAGTGAATGCTTTTTTTTATTGATTTGAAAATAAGAAAAAATAATCGGAATCTTCCGGGCAGATTTCAAAAACAAAAAAAACAAATGAATATGAGTACAAAAAAATTAAGAACAAACAGAAACTTTTGGAAGTATTTCTTTTTGCAGTTTCTCACTCTTGACATTTATGAAGCTGTAATGATGTCTAACATCTCCAAAGAGGTGAATCTCGTAGCCAAAGACGGTAAGCATACGATGGATTATATGAAAATATTCCTTACTTCCATAATTGCGTTGCTTATGTTGGCGGTCGGAATGTTTTTGGGTAAGGATTTCCATACTCAATTGCAGACTGATGTTTATGATCCTGATTTTAAGGCTAAAATTGCAATGTTTCTGATTTTGGCGTCTTTGATTATTCTCTTTGTTGTCGGAATTGTGGTTTTGGTTTGGACGCATCGCATTTCCGATAGGATAGGAAACGAAATCAAAAGAAGAAATCTCGGTTATGAATTCGGAAGCAAAACCTTTTGGATGTGGCTTTTGGTAGCTCTTACTCCGGCTTTGTTGATGTGGCTTTTGTGTCTGCTGTTGCAAATCGGCGAACCGCTGCAAGATATTTTGACGGGAGTGCCTGCTCTTATCTTTTATGTTTATTATTACAGGCTTATAAAGGCTATGAATCTGTTGAATGCCGATTACAATTCAAAAGGGGAATAGGTAGGTCTTTGTTTTGAAACAAAAAAAAAGAGTTGTCAGTTTTTTGACAACTCTTTTCGTATATATGGATTTTGAATCCTATTTGTTTACTTGGAATTTTGTTACTCCGTTTTTGATGAAATCAACGATTTGATTAGCTGCTGCCAAACCTGCATTCAAGTTTGCTTCTGCTGTTTGTGCACCCATTTTCTTAGGAGTTGCAAAATAACGAGGAGCAAATGCTGCTAATTCATCATTGTTTCCTGCTGCTATGTCAGTAACGTATTTGAAATCTGCACGTTCTGCTAACAATTTAGCCATATCAGCTTCGTTGATAACTTCTTTTCTTGCAGTGTTTACTAAGCAAGCGCCTTTTGGCATTCTTGAAAGAAGTTCGTAGTTGATTGAATTCTTTGTTTGTTCGTTTGCAGGAATGTGTAAAGAAACGTAATCGCAGTTAGAATAAAGTTCTTCTATTGTTGCAGCAGGTTTAACGCCTTCTGCTTGCATTTTGTCAGCAGGAACAAATGGGTCAAACGCCCAAACTTCCATTCCCATTGCTTTTGCTTTTTCAGCAACCAAACGACCAACGTTTCCGTATGCGTGAATACCAACTTTTTTGCCTTTCAATTCGCTTCCTGTTGCAGGAGTGAATGTAGTTCTTGCCATATAAATCATCATACCCAAAGCTAACTCAGCTACAGCGTTTGAGTTTTGGCCAGGAGTGTTCATTGCAACGATTCCTTTTGCAGTACAAGCTTCAAGATCTAAGTTGTCAAATCCAGCACCTGCACGAACTACGATTTTTAAGTTCTTAGCGTGGTCAATAACTTCTTTTGTAACTTTGTCAGAACGTACGATTAAAGCATCTACATCAGCAACTGCTGCATAGAAATCGTTTACATCTGTGTATTTTTCTAAAAGTGCTAATTCAAAACCAGCATCTTCTGTTATTTTTCTTATTCCGTCAACAGCTGCCTTTGCGAAAGGTTTGTCTGTTGCTACTAATACTTTTGTCATATCTCTAAATATTTTTTGATAATTTCTAAATCCGTTTTCTTTAATCTTTGTTACAAGTCAGCGAATCTTGATTTTAATTTAATAAATCTTGATTTCGTTATCTTGTTTACAAAGAAAAACAGAACCGAAAAAGACGTTTTTTTACGCCTTTAACGATTCTGTCGTATTTATTTTGTTGTTATGCGTTCAATTTTTCGAACTCTTGCATGCAAGCAACCAATGCTTTTACTGATTCAACAGGACATGCGTTGTAGATTGAAGCACGGAAACCACCAACTGAACGGTGTCCCTTGATTCCTACCATTCCTCTTTCTTTAGCAAAAGCCATGAATGCGTCTTGTTTGTCTTCGTAACCAGGAGCCATTACAAAGCATACGTTCATTATTGAACGGTCTTCTTTAGCTGCAGTTCCGACAAACATTTTGTTTCTGTCGATTTCGTTGTACAACAACTCAGCTTTTTCAACGTTGATTTTGTTCATTCCTTCAACGCCACCCATTTCTTCTTTTACCCATTTCAAAGTTTCGTGCATTACAAAGATAGGGAAAACTGGAGGAGTGTTGAACATAGACTTGTTTTTCTTTTCTTCTCCTATGTGAGTGCGGTAGTCAACCATTGTTTGAAGTTTTCTTTCTACCTTACCCAAGATGTCTTTTCTTACGATTACGAAAGTAACACCTGCAGGACCAACGTTCTTTTGAGCTCCACCGTAGATAAGAGCATATTTTGAAACATCAACCGGACGAGACATAATGTCAGAAGACATATCTGCTACCAAAGGAACAGGACAATCCATATCGTATTTTATTTCTGTTCCGTAGATTGTGTTGTTTGTTGTGATGTGGAAGTAATCTACGTCAGTAGGTATTGTATATCCTTTTGGTATGTAAGAATATGTTTTATCTTCTGAAGAAGCTACTATTTCTACTTCGCCGTAAAATTTAGCTTCCTTAGCAGCTTTCTTAGCCCAAACACCTGTTTGAAGGTAAGCAGCCTTTGTGTTCAAAAGGTTAGCTGCAACGTGGAAGAATTGTGTTGAAGCACCACCACCCAAGAACAATACTTCGTAGTTGTCAGGGATCTTCAACAAATCTCTCCATAATTGCTCTGTTTCAGCCATTATTCTTTCCCAGCCTGGAGTACGGTGAGAGATTTCCAATATACCTATTCCTGTGTTGTCGAAGTTTCTTATTGCTTCGATTGCAGATTCGATTGCTTGTTTTGGCAACACGCAAGGACCTGCGTTAAAGTTATGT
>DEPP01000090.1:1171-2967 GCA_002358835.1 Bacteroidales bacterium UBA3389 | reverse complement strand
GAAATCTTCGTAATCAACAAATTTGTAAATATAAAAGCCCTTTGTGTCGGTTTTTTCGCCATTTGAGAACAAGCCTTTTTGAGTTCGAAGATCTTTATAGGCGTCATCGTTTTTGATTGCTTCGTTTTTGATATATACCTCGGCGAATTCTTTGTTTACAACATTGATTTTCGAAAAATCTTTGGCAACCAAGGCTTTTTTGAGCTTATCCCAAGAGATTTCTTTACTGATTGCGTTTTCACCACCACCGTCAAAAGCTATGTAAACCAAGACAATCAACACCAAAGCATAAATCCAATAGATGTTAAACTTGATTTTTCCGCCACCAATCGACGGTTTGCCGTTTTTATTGTTTTGTTTCTTACTCATAAAACTATTCTTCGTCTTCGAAATGTGTTTGTTTTACATCTTTCCACATTGCTTCCATATTGTAAAATTCTCGAGTTTGTGGCAAGAAAACGTGAACCACAACATCGAAATAGTCCAACAACACCCACTGACAGTTTTGCAATCCTTCAACTCTTCGAGGGCGAATACCGGCAACTTCTCTCAATTGTTTTTCTATCTCGTCTGCCAAGGCATCAACGTGAGATGGAGAATTTGCTGTGCAGAGTACATAATACTCAAACAAAGATCCGTCCACACCCTCAAAATCTATGAGTGTTATTGCTTTACCTTTTTTCGATTGAATGGCTTCCACCGCCATCGAAGCAACGATTTGAGCTTCTTTTCTTTGTTTTGTCATATTTTCGAATTGATTTTAACTGCAAAGATACAAATATAATGCTTATCGGATAACGAAAAAAGAAGATAAATCGTGTTTTGCAAGTGATTATTTTTGCTTTATCATTACCCTCTTTCGGGTTGATTCCCTTTTCTCAAAGGCACAAATAACGCAAATCGTGCTTCGCAGAAAGCAAATCTTTGTTTTGCAAAAATAAATCTTGATTTCAGGAAAATAAAACAAAGAAACAATTTAGCGAATCTTTGTTTCAGTAAGATGGTACTCTATCGTCATGCCCTTGTAAGGTTTGAAGATAAAGGAAATCTGTAGTGTCTGTTTACGGATTGGATGTATTTCCTACCGAGGAAGATGTCGAGTTTCCGTTTCCGTGCATATTTCCTTCAGTCGGCTCTTCACATGCCACAAAAGCTGAAAGAAAACATAAAATCAAAGATAAACATAAACATTTCTTCATAACAATAAGTGTTTGTTTTTGTATACAGACTCTAAAAAGAACGTATTCGGTTGTTGTTTTTGTAGTTTTTTTTGTAATTTTGAGCGAATTAATTATTTTTCAAATGTTTAACGATATGGAGATAAATGATATTGATTTTTCCTCAAAGCCTATGAATTATAGGTTGTGTTTTAACGAGAAATGTTTGCTTGCTCAAAAGTGTTTAAGGTTTATTGCGACTTCTCAATTGGAGGATTGCAATCCTATTTTGGAGGTTGTCAATCCTGCAATGTTTAATGAAAAGAATTGCAGGTTCTTTGCCGATTGTGAGAATGCAAACATTGCATATGGTATGAAGAAGGTTTTTGAAAATATTCTCGTGAGTGATGCCAAAAAGATAAGAATCGAACTGATACATCTCTTTGGTCAGGCTGACTTTTACCGCAAAAGAAATTCCAAAAAACCTATTTTACCAAAGGAGCAAAAGCTGATTGCCGACATTTTTGCAAAGTTCGGCTACTCTGTAAGCTTTGACAAAATTGTGAAAACCACCCTTTGGAAGGACTGATTCTTGATTTCCGATTTTTATCATCGGGTTGATAAAAAATTATCATCGGC
>DEPP01000090.1:682-1118 GCA_002358835.1 Bacteroidales bacterium UBA3389 | reverse complement strand
AAATTATCATAGGCGTGATAAAAAATTATCAAGGCGAGAAAATGATTTGAAAACGGATTTTCAAGTTGGTTTTACAAAGAAAAATAGTTTGAATGTCTTGTTATTTATGCCTCTAATCAAGGGGATTGGATATTTTTTCTTTGGTTGTGATGTATGATTATCTTGCTTTTAGATGTGTGGATTCTTATGTATAAAAAAAGCATGCAGGCTTTAACACCTGCATGCACTCGTGGGCTTAAGCCGAAAACGCTCAAGTTTATTTCACTTCCCAAGTTTCACCGCTGTTCAACAAGTCATCCACACATTTAATCTTAGGATTTTCTTGTGCTTCTTCCATTTGTTTCTCGAACAATTGGTTATATGTTGGTTGTTTGTAAGCTCTGATTACACCGAACGCCATTGGGAATTGAGGCGGACGCATTTGAGCAAGCATCAT
>DEPP01000090.1:203-622 GCA_002358835.1 Bacteroidales bacterium UBA3389 | reverse complement strand
TGTACAAGAATATCATCTTCGGTGATTCCGTTCTCGCCAATCGTTACTACTTCAAGGCGAGTTCCGCGTAACACGATACCTTTATCTCTGTTTTTACCGAAGATCATTGGTTTTCCGTGTTCAAGCCAAAGTTGTCTGTCGTCTCTTACTTCCTTATCGGTTACTTCTTTGTGTGTTCCATCGTTGAAAATCACACAGTTTTGCAATACTTCGACAACTGCGGCTCCGTCATGAGCAGCCATATGTGTGCAAACGTCTTGCAATTGTTTTGCTTGTGTATCGATTGCTCTTGCAAAGAAGGTACCTCTTGCTCCGATTACCAACTCTCCCGGATTGAAAGGATAATCAATTACACCGAATGGAGAGGTTTTTGTGATTTGTCCTTGCTTGGTTGTCGGAGAATATTGTCCTTTTGTCAA
>DEPP01000090.1:0-124 GCA_002358835.1 Bacteroidales bacterium UBA3389 | reverse complement strand
ATGAAGTGATTTCCTCCGATTGCCGTTGCGTCTCCGTCTCCTGAGTTTATCCAAACCGATAGTTTCGGATTTGCAATCTTAACTCCCGTTGCAATAGCTGCTGCTCTACCGTGGATTGAATGGA
>DEPP01000007.1 GCA_002358835.1 Bacteroidales bacterium UBA3389 | reverse complement strand
CCACAGCCACACGCTCTGCCATCAGGTACAATGATTGAATGCCCTGCCTCTCCTGCAAATCCGGATTCTCCATATACCAATTTATTATCTACAAACACTCCGCTGCCTACGCCGGTTCCAAGTGTTATCATAAGAAAATCTCTTATGTTTTTCGCATTTCCGTATATCTTTTCACCCATTGCAGAAGCGTTTGCGTCGTTTGTTACAACTACATTGGCTTTATATGATTTTGTTTTTAGGTTTTCTTCCAACAAATCTTTCAGAGGAACTATTCCTTTGAAGGGTAGGTTTGGTGCAAGTTCGATTGAGCCGTTGTAGTAGTTGCCATTGGGGGCTCCGATTCCGATACGGATATTGTCTTTTGAAAGATTGAATTTTTCAGCCAAAAAGACAACTTGCTCGCTTACCTTTTCGATAAAATCTTCTATCAAAGGATAGTCGAAAGTTTTGAAACGAAGAGTTTCGATTATTGTTCCGTCGGCTCCAACCAAGCCTATACATGTATTGGTTCCCCCTAAATCTATGCCGATTATTGCTTTATTTTGTTCCATGCTTAATTCGTTTTCGTTATTATTTTTAATTAGTCGAGCATGTCGCTCATTGTGAAAAATCCTTTCTTGCCTGCTAACCAGTGAGCGGCAGTTACAGCTCCCAAGGCAAAGCCTCCGCGATTTTTTGCAGAGTGTGTGATTACGATCTCATCGACAGGACTGTCGTATTTAATGCTATGTATTCCGCATACTTCGCCTTCGCGTATTGCTTCGATGTTTAGAGTGTCCTCATTCTTGCTTTCGCCCAATTGCCACTTGGTTTTGACGGAGTGATTCTTGATTAGATTTTCCGCAAGTGTGATTGCAGTTCCTGAAGGTGCGTCAAGCTTATGCACGTGATGCGTTTCGCTAAGTGAAGGCGTATATTGGTTGTGATTGCTCATAAGTTGAGCGAGTTGTATGTTGATTTTGTTGAACAGAAACACACCGATAGAGAAGTTAGAAGCCCAAAAAAGACTTTGACTCTTAGCCAAACATTCTTCCTTTATGCTTTCCATTTGCTCATACCAGCCGGTGGTTCCAACAACTATAGGAATATTTCTTTTGAAACACTCTCTGATATTGCATATTGCCGTTGCAGGAGTGGAAAAGTCTATTGCAACAGATTCTTTTATGATTTCGGGAGTTGCATTGTCGAGTTCGTTCCAATCTTTTTCGGAGTCTATTTTGCAAACTATGGAATCGCCTTGCTGAATTGCAATTTGCTCAACCATTTTACCCATTTTACCGTAACCGATTATGATAATATTCATCTCTTTTTTTCTTTTATATTGTTTATTTGTGGCAAAGGTAATTCTTTTTCTTTGATAACTGAAATCAAATGCCGTGTTTTTGCTACTTTTGCAAATTCTGTTAAAATAGGATTAAATCTATGAGAAAGAAATTGTCGTTTCTGTATTTGCTTTTGCCGTTGCTTTGCATGTGTTCTTTTGTTACGGCTCCAATGGCTTTGTTTTGCGGTATCTTGCTTGCGTTTTTGAAAATTGAAAGACCGTTTGAGTTTAAGAAATACTCATCTCCGTTGTTGCAATACAGCGTTGTGTTGATGGGATTCGGTATGAGTTTGCAACAAGTGATTGAGGTGTCGTCTAAGGGTATCGTTTTGACGGCTTGTTCTGTGCTTTTGGTGTTTTTGTTTGGTATGTTGCTTGGCAGATTGTTGAAGGTGGATAGAAATACAGCAATGTTGATAAGTTCAGGCACTGCAATATGTGGCGGAAGTGCCATCGCGGCAGTTTCTCCTATTATAAAGGCAAAGGATAATCAGATTTCGTTTGCACTGACTGTTGTTTTTGTTTTGAATGCTCTTGCTTTGTTTATTTTCCCACCAATAGGCAGAGCTTTGAATATGGGAGAGGTGGATTTCGGATATTGGTCTGCTATCGCGATTCACGACACCTCTTCGGTGGTTGGAGCAGGGGCGGCATACGGTCCTGATGCTCTTCAAACAGCAGTTACAGTCAAGTTGGCGAGAACTCTTTGGATTATCCCATTATCTTTTTTGGTGTTGTTTATTAACCGAAAACATGATGCGAATAAAGGAAAGATAAAAATTCCTTGGTTTATTCTGTATTTCGTTGTGGCTATTCTGATAGCGTTTCTGCTTCCTCAATTCTCAGAGCTTTATACCAACTTGGCGTTTTTGGGAAGACGGGGTATGGTTGTCGCATTATTTATGATTGGTTGCGGATTTTCGTTTGAGGACTTGAAAAAAGCCGGTTGGCGTTCTTTTGTTTTGGGAGTCTTACTTTGGATGGTGATTGCCGTAAGTTCCTTCTTGCTATTTATAAATTAAGCCACAACAAAACATTGTGGCTTATGGAAACCTAAAACGAAGGCATACCACAATCAATTCTAAGAAATAAGAAAATAAATCTTTGTTTTAATTCTTTGAATCTTTGTTTCAGCAAATTAAAACAAAGAAAGAGAAAACGCAAGTTTCATTTCAAATCACGAAGCTTGCGTTCTCTTTTTTCAACTCAAAACTATTGAACGACTAATTTCTTTTCTGTTGTTCCTTTTACGGTGTTTATCTTGACGATGTAAGTTCCGCTTGCGAGGTTATCGACTATTATTTCTGTCTCAAAGTAGTTCACTTCTTTCTCTAAGACTTTTTTACCAACCATATCGAAGACTTGAATGTCTTTTATGGTGTAATGACTCATCACTTTGAAGATGTCCTTCGCAGGATTCGGGAATACGTAGCACATCTTTTGCAATTCGACTTCCGTAAGCTGACTGCTTTCTTGCGGAACCATGATTATCGGCACCATCTCTATGTAGATATTTCTCCAAATCTCATATACAGGATCTTCTGAGAACTCTATCCACTCTCCATTACGCTTTATGTACTTCGGATCAGGAAAAGAGCAAAGCGGAATATTATCTTCTTCATCGAATTGCTTGATATACTCCGACCAAGCCCAATATGGATAATGTATTTCACCTTCTTCAGGTGGATCGAATATGCAAGTATAATAATATCTGTTGGTATATAACATAAAACCCATTAGTATAGTATCATAACACAAGCCTGCTCGCCAGGCACCTCCCATAGCATTGATAGAATCTCTTATGCAAGGGCTGTAAACATTGCATGTATGATGCACTTGAAAGGTGTTACCACTTCCATACATTGGAACATCGAATGCTATACGAAAATCATTGATATTAGTTAAAGTATCATAGTATTCATGTGGAAAATAATAGGTATTCCACCCATGTTCATTCCAATAAATTGTACTATAGGGATCGGCCGGGTTAGAAATAATATTCAAAGTATGGTAGATAGTAGTTGCAATCGTATCAAAGTTCTCGTCTAAGATAGATATGTCTCTTATATCGTCCAATGCACCAAATCCTAATTTGATAGCAACTCCACAAATTACGTAATCGTTGTATGGAATATCTCCATTCTCAAAATGATATTCTTGAGCGAAAGCATCGGCATATCGTTCTGTGTTGTCATTATATGAATTCGCTCCTATCACATAGCCTTGTGGCACTGGTGCATCGGGATTACACCATTCTCTGTTCTTTGCATTATACCAATCAAATTTACTATACGGTTCAGAATAAGGTGTTCCCCTATAATGACTATCATTATACCTAAATTCTGTCCTTAATGTATCTGCAGTTGAGAAGCAATTGGCGAAATAGCTTGTGTCAAAGACATAAAGCAAATCGTATTCAGATGGATTTGGGGGAGGAATAAAATTATACTGAGCTTGAACTTCATGCAATGAAACTCCCAGCCAAAAAAGTAAAAATAAGGTTAATCGTTTCATATCTTGTCTTTTTTATTATTCATCAATATTAGAATTATTTTTGGCACTACTTATGCAGTCTATTATTATATTATGTGTTTTTGTGACAGGAATTGATTCTTCCATAATAAAGGCATTATAAATCGGAGTTGCACCATAGGTAATAAATAACTCATTCTCATTTATTACAGTGGGGCACAATGTTGGAAACATACACTGTTCTAATATAGGAATTGACGGAGTTAAAAAAAATGATGCCGTTGATACATTAAAATAACTTTGTGTAAAACATGGTATATTCAACCCTAATGCATCATACTTCATATCATACAACATCAGATGTTTATTTAATAATGTTCCAGAAACTGTATAATTTTTACTATCGGAAGATTGCAAGTCATTCCAATGCAAAGTGTCATTAGGGTTTGTGTTATTGATTTTGTATTTGCGAGAAGGATATGGATAAGTTAAGTTTTTATCCATACTTAAATGAAAAACAATATCTTGTCTTTCACCTTGAAATATAGACTCTTTCAAAACAATCAATTCGTTTGTCGCCTTTAAATATTCACAATCAAATATCAATGGTTTATCATGAATAGTATCAAAAATAGATATATTATGTATGCCAAATAAAACAGAATTTTGAGGACGTACTCTAAAAGCACAACATTCAGACAAATTGACTGAATCAGCATGCTTCGACAAAGCTACAGCTATTTCATCATCATACAAATGTGTTGTTTTAACTCCGTACTCTTGACGTATTTCAAAAGGAAATACAATACGGTTTGATTGTTGTTGTCGTGTAATTTTATCAAAGGAAATAATATCTAAATATCTTGCTTGTGCAGCGTCTACGACTGATGGAGAGCTATAATTTATTGCAGTCAGATATATCCTATTATCTGTCTCTGTTATATCGGCAAATTTTGTATGATAACACCCTCCGACCGTATCTGTAGGGACATAAAACATCTCCATAGAGTTCGCAAGTGCGTAAATAGGTGTTGCCCCTAAGCAAATATCATACGGATTTTTAATTCTACTATCTTCTTTTATCGTATATAACATAAAGAAATCAAGATAATATTCATCAGGATCAGTAAGTACCATTTCAATTACGTTTTGTGTATGAACAATTGTTCGATATGGTGGCATACCATAGCGCATTTTACCAATACCTGCAACTACTACCTGATTACTATCTGGATTATAAAAAAACTTCTATTCGATCTATGGAATAAATATTATCTTGATAAATATTGTTTATTGGAGTGTATTTTATTTTAGGAGGATTGAGGTTTATAGAATTCCCAGAAGAATAAAATAACTTAGTAGCATCTACGTAAGCGACAAAAGCTTCGGGTTGAGAATTATTTGTTATACTTCCACAAAAATAAATAGTACTATTATGAATAGCAAAATCCTTTACATTAAACATCCCATTCAAAGTAACGCTTTTTGCAGATTCTGGATTGCCATCTTCTAACCATATAAACATACTTTTACCCTCATTATTTTTACTCAGAGCTATATGAATATTTTTCTCAAGACACAATACTTTTTGGGTATGTTGCTTTACTCCATTAAGAAAACCATCTACCACTGTCGTGCGTGAATAATCCAATGCGTCCTTAAAGACTTGCGATTGTATGACTCCGCAGAATAAAACGGCAATCGCAAATAATAAAACTTTTTTCATAATACAAATGTTTTTAATTAAACGCGACAAAGTTAGAAAAAATAAAACTAAAATCCAAATTCTCGCAAATGAATTTTGATTTTAATTTCTTCTTTCCTTGTTATTATTGGCATCTCATTAGCAAGCAATTATTCGTTTCAATAGATAAAACGACTGTTTCGCCATATGGATATGCCAAAAACAAAGCATCGGAACATCAAATTTCGGGTATGATTTAGCAAACTTTGAATCCCCTTGTAACGAAACATAGTTTGGGCATAGAGAAACAAAGAAAGGGGAAATTAAAATGGCGTTTCGTTGAGTGTGAAACGCCGTTTTGTTTTTTATCTGTTTAATTGTAAGACTTCCTTTTCGTAATTGAAGTAAACATCTCGTCCGTTTACGATTTCTTCTTGCTCTTGTCCGGGGTATAGAACAATGAGTGGGGTTTCAAATGAGAAGATATATCGATTGGATACTTTGACTATAGATATATAAGGTAAGACGTTGTTGTAGTTCATTCTTCCGGTCATGTCTTTGGTGTAGGCTGCTATTGGCATGTATCCGCAATGTTTTATGTTGTTCTTTTCATACAGATAGACATCACAGCCAAGGCTCATCTCGTTTGTTTTGTTTACCAAGATGAATGTTTTGTGTTCTTTTGGACAATCGAAGATTTCGTATTCCAACTTTTCATCTCTGTTTTCTGCTCTATAGGTGTAGTTGCCCATTGTGAGTTTTTGCATTCCGTTTGCTATGCCGGGAGTGATGCAAATGCTGTCTTTCTTTGATATTTTGTGGATATAGGTTTGCTTTTTCGCTTCCGGATTTACTGCTATGCGATTATAGGAGTATTGTGCTTGCAAAACTGTGCTGCAAAGCAAAAATAAAATAAATAGTATCTTCTTCATATTATTGTCTTGCTTTTAATAATGTTCCGTCTATGTCGTATATTTCAATTCCTGCAGGCGTTCCGTCCGACAAAAAGTATTCCCATTTGCCTATCTTTTTGCCTTGTTTGTATTGTCCGCTGAGTAACAACGAGCCTTCTTCGGTATATACTTTGTAAATGCTGTCTTGTATTCCGTCTTTATAGTAATAGTATGAGTTTAGCTTGCCATTTTCGAACCAAGCTGTAGTTTCTCCGTTTGGAATGTTGCCTTTCATATTTGAAACGATGTTTACTTTGAATGATTCGAAAAATTTGTAGAATGTCTCATTGTTTCCTCGTACTATCTTAATATCGCACAATCCTCCGTCTGCGGCAAAATGCAATTCCTTGACTTTATCATCTTTGCTAACCAAGACTGTGCCGGTTGAATCAAATACTTCCCAATCTGAACCCAAAGGAGAATCGGTGAAATCCGCACTTGCGAACAACGCTCCGCTTTCAAAATAAAACTTCCACTTGCCTGTACGATTCTCTCCTTTGATTTTTCCTTCGTGTCTTTTGTTTCCATTTTCGTAGAATCGCTTTTCTCCGACTTGTTGCAAGGTTTTATCTTTCTTTTTCAAAATATGAACCAACTTAGGATTGCCATTTTCATATTTCTCTATTGTTTTCTCTTCGCTGCATGCAAGAAATAGTGTAACGATTGCAAAGAACAGACTTGCTCTTTTTAGTTTTGATATTTTCATTATGGTATTTATTTCGCTTTTGCCTGCAAAGATAATCATTTGTTGCGATTTGAACGGAGTCTTTATTGTAAAAATCTACTTTTGTCTGCGTAGGAAATTTCACAATCGCGAAAAAAAAATGTGCGATTTTGTTGGCAATTGAATATATTGTTATATCTTTGCAACGTTATAAACCTTAAAAAACTTATAAGCAATGGCGTATAAAATTTCAGAAGATTGTGCAGCTTGTGGCACTTGTATCGATGAATGTCCTGTTGGGGCTATTTCAGAAGGAGACATCTATAAAATAGATTCTTCAAAATGTGTTGACTGCGGAACTTGCGCAGACGTTTGCCCAATGGAAGCTATTCACCCAGAAGAATAATTCCTTAAACAGACACAAAGATTTAGCCCTATGTAATTGCGTAGGGCTTTTTTTGTACCATTAAAAATAAGACTATGGACTATAAAGAACTTGGCGAAATCATAAAGAAGAAATCAGATTTATTGGAATTGGTGCTTAATAACACAAAAGAAACTTTCCAATTGTTGAAAGCAACATCCAAGGAAATAATCGACAATATGAAGGCTTTGTATCCGAAATATTTTTCATTTACGGATAAATCCGAATTTGAGTTTGAAATTAGATTCGGTGCGGATTTGTTGCTTTTCAGTATGCATACAAATGTCTATGAGTTCTCTCGATTGCATGAGGTTATGAAGTTGCCATATGTAAAGGAAGACAAAGAGCGTTCTTTCAGCGGAACGATTTCGATATACAACTTTTTGAAAGACTCATACGACTATAACAGAGATTATGATATAGGTTACCTTATCGGAAGGATGTTTGTAAACAAGGATAAACACTATTTTATCGAAGGCAAACGTGAAGTCGGTTTGTTGTATTCGAATTTCAATACATCGGTTGTTGATAAGGAATCTGTAACAAGCATAATCCTCTCTTCAATGGAGTATACTAACAATTTTAACCTTCTTTCTCCGCCTTTTGATCAAGTAAAAGAGGTGTCAGTTGGCGAAATTAAGCAAAAAACGTCCGAAAAACGACTAATTACTGCAAAAAGATTAGGATTTGAATTTCAGCAAGATAAGGATTAACTTCAAAAAATAATTGCATTTTTTTTACAAGAAAATTTGGTGGATTAAAAAATTGTT
>DEPP01000139.1 GCA_002358835.1 Bacteroidales bacterium UBA3389 | reverse complement strand
TACCATGGCCGAGTGGCTAGGCACCGGTCTGCAAAACCGTTTACTCCAGTTCGAATCTGGAAGAGACCTCGAAAAATAAGAAAAGAGATGAGGTCGCTTCGGAAAACGGAGCGACTTTTTTTGTTAGAAGAATGAAATAATAAAGAACGGTTCAGCGTTTTTGAAGAAATGTTGATTATAAAATTAAGATAAGGTGAAACGGATTCAAGGTTTGTTTTTTTCTTTTTTGATTTTGATGATTTCTTTCTCGTGTTCAAATTCGGGAAATGAAGATTTGTCAGTGAGAATAACCGATATGTCTGTTTGTGTTGCAGAGACACAGAATGTGGATTCGGCAAAGGATTTATCGTCTTCAAGTTATCATTGGATAAGTAGCGGAAAGATGGAATTGAAGCGAAACAATGTGCAACTCGGTTGTGGGAGCGAGGCTGTTGAAATCGAGGCAGAAATCGATGACAATAAGATTAAAATCACAGAAAAGCCGATTGCAGAAAAGGATGCTTGCATTTGTTTGAGGAATTACAGAGTTGAGATAGACAATATACCCGAAGGCGATTATCTTGTTGAGGTTAATGAGAGAGTTTTGGGAAAATTGAGAATTTATTAAGGCAATCATTTAGTAATAACAATAAAAAATAAAGAGGAAATGAGAAAAGCGATAAGTTTTGTTGCAATAGCGATGGTTTTTTGTTTGTCTGCGTCGGTCATGGCACAGAAAAAGCCTGTTGAAATAGGAAAGAAAGAATTTCTTGCCAAGGTTGTGAACTACGAAAAGGACGCAACGACATGGCAATACCTTGGTGACAAACCTGCAATCATCGATTTCTATGCCGATTGGTGCAAACCATGCAAATTGGTCGAAGGACCGTTGAAAGAATTAGCCAAAGAATACGAAGGAAAGATTTATATCTATAAAGTAAACGTTGATAAGCATAAAGACTTAGCAAAAGAGATAGGAATAAGTAGTATACCTACGATGATATTTGCTCCAATCGGGCAAGACCCTCAAATATTGATGGGAGCGAAGTCAAAAGAGGAACTGAAGAAATACATAGACGAAATTTTGCTTGGCAAGCAAGAGTAGTCGGAAACTAAAAATCATAGAGACTGCATATTGTATTGATTTACGGTATGCAGTTTTTAATTTGTGTAAATCGGGAATAAGATTTACCAACTCTTTGTTTTAATTTTCTGAAATCAAGTTTCGCTCTGCTGAAATCAAGAAACAGAAAATTGTTTCTTTGTTTTATCGGACCTATCTCAAAATGTAAGGAAGCAACTCATCGATTTTGCCTAATGCAACAACTTCAATGTTTTTGAAATCGGTGCTTAGGTGTTTTGAATTGCTTTTTGCGATGTATATTCTTTCGAATCCCAGTTTTGCGGCTTCGTTTATGCGTTGTTCTATTTTGACTACGCCTCTCAATTCCCCGCTTAAACCGATTTCTGCAGCGAAACAGTGTTTGCGATTGATTGCAATATCTTCGCCAGATGAAATAAGACCTGCCACAACAGCCAAATCAATTGCAGGATCTGCCACTTTCAAGCCTCCGACTATGTTAAGAAAAATATCCTTTCCGCCAATCTTTACCCCGACTCGCTTTTCCAACACAGCCAACAACATACTTAGCCTTCTCAAATCAAAACCCGTTGCATTCTTTTGTGCAGATGAGTAATAGGAATTTGCAACCAAGGCTTGCGTTTCTATAAACAAAGGTCTGTTGCCTTCGATTGTTGCCGCGATTGCTGTTCCCGAAAGTTCTTCATTGCTGTTGCTCATCAATATTTCCGAAGGATTGCTCACTTGTTTCAAACCGTAAGAGAGCATTTCGTAGATTCCCAACTCTTGAGTCGAACCAAAACGATTCTTGATCGAGCGAACAATTCTGTAACCATAGTTTCTCTCACCCTCAAACTGCAAAACTGTATCTACCATGTGCTCCAATATTTTCGGGCCTGCAAGAGATCCGTCTTTGGTTATGTGTCCGACCAATATGATAGGAGTAGAGGTTTGTTTGGCATAAAGAGCCAATCGTGCGGTGCTTTCTCTTATTTGCGAAATACTGCCTGCCGACGAATCGATATCGCAGGTCGTCATCGTTTGTATAGAGTCTATGATTATGATTTGCGGTTGTACTTCTTTGGCTCTTTCTATAATTTCTTCAACGCATGTTTCTGTCAAAACGTAACAATTACCGTTTTCTTTGTTTATGCGTTCGGCTCTCATTTTTATTTGATTTGCACTCTCTTCTCCGCTGACATATAACACTCGTTTGTCTTTGCAGTTGAGTGCAATCTGTAAAAGCAACGTGCTTTTGCCTATTCCCGGCTCTCCACCCATCAAAACAAGACTGCCAAGCACTAATCCGCCCCCGAGAACTCGGTTAATCTCCTCGTCTTTCAAGTCGATGCGTTGTTCGTTTGAGCATTCGATACTGCTCATCAGCATTGTAACGGATTTGCTTGCGACAAGATTTTTCAGACCTCCGCTTTTCTCTCGGTGAATCACCTCTTGCTCATAAGTATTCCAAGCACCACATTGCGGACAACGCCCAATCCAGACTGCAGACTTGGCTCCGCATTCTCGACAAAAAAAAGCCGTCTTTTCCTTAGCCATTTTAGCTCGGTTTTACATTGACTTTGTATTTCATCTCTTTCTTGTGGGAAAATCTCTTTTGATCTAACAAGTAGTCTTTGTGGTATGGACCAATCGGAAGGTCGGAAAAAGAATAATGTTGCATCTTTTCGCTTATGCCGAGAAAATGATTCTCTTTCTCATCATCAATAAATCCATCCGAACTTTTTGATTTCGGTGGCATCTGTGAGTCATAATTGAAATCGGCATGGCGAGAGAATAAAACCTCTCCCGATTTTGTGGAAACCAAGTCGTATTTGGCATTCATATTTACGTTGGTTGTCCACCATTCTTTTTTGACTGTGAAAATCGTTACGTACAAAACGGCATCCACTCCGTGAGAAGAACGAAATTGTTTTGCGTCTGATTGCTTGCTATAGCGAGAATTGAAAAGTGTATCGACCTTATAGTCGGTCAAAGTGCTAAGTGCAGGTAATACATAATAGCCTTTGTCGACCAATTCTTTACAGATAGAAACATAAAACATCTCATCGGCATTCGCATCCTTGCTTCTGTTCCAAGGATACATTACCATGATTGTCTTAGGCTTTTCTTTATACATCAGATTGTAAGAAATATCACGCTCAACCTTTTTTGGGAATATCTTATACCAAGTTCTGGTTATGAAATTATCTTTTTTCTCTTTGGTCTGTTCGTGTTTTTGTTCGAGCTCTTTTTTCAATCGCTTTTGCTCTTTCTTACTTAAGACCGTTACTGTGGTGTCCTGCTGTTTTAGAATCTCTTGAATCTGAGCGTAACCTTCGTTTGCAGACAACAGCACGCAGAATATCAAAAATAAAATTACTCTTTTCATAAGCCCAATTTTCGCATTAACGATTCAACATAAGTTTTGCTTTCAGGATAAGTAACATATTCTTTTTGGAAAAACTCTTTCGCTTTCTCGGTTTCTCCTTGCAATGTCAGCAAATAAGCATAGTCTGCATAGGATCCCGGAGGTGGAACATTGTTTTCTCCTTTTGGATTAGCGACTATTCTTTCGTATGCTTTTACAAGCTTTTTTATGTCCTTGTTTTCAAGTTTTTTATCTGCTTTTGCATAGAAATAAACCAACTCATCGTAGTTGTAGTGAGTGTAAAGTACCTTTTGACACCCTGCAAAACAAAACACAGATAACAAAATCACCAATATGCTCTTTTTCATATCAAGTACCGTTTTTAAGAAAGCCCAAAATTACACATTTTCTTTTATTCTGCAATCTTTCTTTCAAGCAATTATTTGAATATAGCCGTAACTCGCTCGAATATTCCGTTCATATAGGCTATCGCCAAGCCGTAATTACTTACCGCAATTCCCATATCCAATGCGGGTTTCAGCCTTGAATGAATTTGTTTTGCGGTAGCGACACAACCGCCACATTGAATGATCATTGCGTATTCTGAAAGTGGAGTTTCGATTCTGTCTAATCCGCTTACGGCTTCGCATTTTATGTCTTTGCCTGTGTATTTGCGAATCATCATCGGCAGTTTTACTCTTCCTATATCTTCACAAGTTGGTTGGTGAGTGCAACTTTCCAACATCAAAACCTTATCGCCGTCTTTCAATTTGTCAAGATGATACGTTCCTTTCAAATACTCGTCAAACGCACCTTTCATCCTTGAAAGTAAAACCGAAAAGCTTGTCAAAGGAATTTCGTTCGGAACGATTTTGCTTACAAAACCGAATACCTGAGAGTCTGTTACAATCAAATCAGGCTTTATTTTCTTCGTTTCAAGAGTGTATTGCAATTCTGTTTCTTTGACAACGATACAGATACACGCCTTATCCAAGGCATCTCTTATCGTTTGAACTTGTGGTAATATCAATCTGCCTTGCGGAGCGGAAGAATCAATTGGAGCAACCAAAAGAATGATGTCGCCTTGCTTTACAATACCTTGCAAAGGTGTGCGTTTCTCTATTTCGTTTTCTTGTAATATGGTTTTCAAACGCTCGGATAGTTTTTCCATTTCCGCTTGCGAATGATCGGAAAGTATGAATGGTGTGTTTTTTGTATGTTCTTGAATTTTCGTAATCGTGTTTTCGGTTGCCTTTTCGATGTCTTGTTTGTTGTAAATCACGATATAAGGCACTTTCAGGCTGTTGCATTTTTCTAAAAACTCGATTTCGAGTTCTGAAAAGCGGTTTTCGCTTACCACAAGCACAGCCGCATCGACCAGACTCAAGGCATGCTTACTGCTTTCGATTCTTTGTTGTCCCAATTCTGAGATGTCGTCAAGCCCAGCTGTGTCTAAAAGTACTGTTGCACCGATTCCATGCAGTTCGATACTCTTTTTGACTACGTCGGTCGTTGTTCCGCTTTGAGAAGATACGATAGAGATTTTCTGACCTGCCAAAGCATTTATCAGACTGCTCTTTCCGACATTGCATCTTCCGAAAAAGCCTATATGTTTTCTGTTGTCTTTCGTTTTATTATCCATATCGACTATGCTTTTGTTGTTTTTAGATTCAACGAAACTTTGAATCAAAGTAATTTTTCTGCAAAGTTAATAAATAGATTGCGAATTTATCCTTATTGAAATGGTATTAAATTGCTAAATATGGCTAATGAAATTTCCTAATATCAAAAAGAAAAGCCGCCATATTTGTAAACAATCTGTTATCTTTGCAAAAAAACATTTTCAAATGAAGCAAGAAATCGATCCGAAGCAGACTCCTCGTGCTGAAGCTTTTGAGCTGTGGATTAAATCTCCGATGCCGATGGTTACAATCACAAAAACATTCGATATAAGCCGATTGTGTAGGTTTGCGAAGCGAAAAAGACTCAAACCGAATATGCTTTTGTGTTGGTGTATTGGTAAAACCGCAAAAGGAATCGAAGAATTTTATCTCTTACCTCAAAAAGAAAAATTGTTCAAATACGATTCTTTGGCAGTGAATGTGATTGTCAATAATGTGAAAGGAGGAATAAACTCTTGCGATATTGCTTTTGATGAAGACTTATCACGTTTTAATGCGGATTATCTGCGATTGACTCAAACGGTGGCAAAGTCTTGTGAAAGCGTTTTTTTGGAAGATTATATGATTATAGGAACTTCGGCTGTTGTTGCAACAGAATTGGATGCTATTGTCAATCAATACACAGATAAATTCTCAAATCCTATGCTTATGTGGGGAAAATACCGTAAGCATTTCTTCAAAACCTTATTACCTATCTCCTTTCAATTTCATCATGTGCAGATGGACGGTGGGCAGGGTGCCGGATTTTTTGAGCTATTGCAAAAAGAAATAAAGTCTTTATAAAGGGAAAAAACGATAATACATTATCCTGAATTAACAACATCAAGTTTTAGAAAAACAACTCTTTGTTTCAGAAAATTGTTTCTTGATTTCGCGATATTCTTTCTTGAATTCAGAAAATTAAAACAAAGAGTTGTTTTTCTTTTATTTTTTTTCGTTTTTTCATTGCTTTTAGAAAATTTATTGTAATTTTGTGGGAAATTTCTAACTTTTCGAACTTATGCAACAGAAAGAAGAAAAATATATCTTTGGCGTAGTAAAGGTCGGAGATAAGGGGCAGATAGTAATTCCAAAAGAAGCAAGAAAGGTTTATGACATTAAACCGGGTGATGCACTCCTACTTCTTGGAGACAAAAATGGAATGGCATTGGTGAAAACCGAGATATTCCAAAGTGCAATTGATGATATAATGGAAGGAGGGGCAAAATGAGAAAACATTGGTTAGACAATTTACGTTGGGTTATCGTGCTTTCGGTTTTGTTTTATCACGTTATATACTTCTATAATAATAAAGGAGTATTCGGAGGCATTGGAGGATTTGGCGGAAATCAATATCAAGACATCGTAATGTATGTTTTATATCCTTGGTTTATGATGTTGATGTTTTTAATTGCAGGAATAAGTTCGCGATATAGTTTAGAAAAGATTTCCTCTAAACAATTCCTTGCTTCAAGAACAAGAAAACTACTTGTGCCTGCAACATTAGGACTATTTATTCTTCATTGGATTACGGGATTTTTCAACTCGCAAGGAGCTTCTTTGACTAATGGAAGTCCTGTTTTCCCCGAAGAAATGCCTGTATTTATAAAATATTTCATTTGGAGTGTAAGTGGAATCGGCCCTCTTTGGTTTATTCAAGATTTATGGTTGTTTTCAATCATTCTTCTTTTGATTCGTAAATTTGATAAAAAGGATAAACTATGGCAAGCTTGCGAAAAAATAGGAATTATTCCTATAATACTCTTAGGACTTTTGCTTTACGTGGGTTCATTCACCCTTATTTCAAATCCAAGAGCAGAATCTTTTGACGGACTATTGAATTTGTATAAGCCTTTGAATTATTTAATTCCTTTCTTAATGGGTTATTTCGTTTTCTCTCACAATAAGGTGCAAGAGATTTTAGGAAAGTATGCATTGTATCTGATATCTATTGCTTTGATTTTAGGTTTTGTGCTTACGATAACAACATTTGGACAAGATAATACGTCTCCGAAATATTTACAAAGTCCAATGAATATTGCCTATACTTGGTTTATGACCGTGGGACTTGTTGGCGTATTCCGTCGTTGGGGAAACACAACTTCCAAATTTGCAAACTATATGACTAAATCAAGTTTTGGAATATACATTGTGCATTACATCCCGGTGGCTTCAATAGGCTATATGTTGAAAGTTTACACAGATTTACAGCCTCTTGTAATCTATGTTGTATTAACAATATCTGTATTTGTATTGTCCCCAATTATTTATGAGACACTAAGACGTATTCCGTTTGTTCGTTGGTGCGTATTTGGAATTAGCAAGAAGAAAACTTTGGCTTCAAACAATATGAAGTAGTAAACCCGAATCGTTTGATTTTGTCTTTATTTTCGTTTGCCAAAAAGTGTTCTGCGTTTATTGCTTGGCTGTATTCGAGATTTTGAATCTTTGTCAGCTTTTCTTAAAGCAGCCTTTTTAGCCCAATAAGACGAGAGGCTGTGTCGCTTTCTTTCATATTGATAAACTGAAACCTCGTTTTGTTCTTCTGAAACTTCGTTTTGATTTTCTGAAACTTGATTTGAAGGAGCTGAAACGGCGAAAGAATTCGTTTGATTTATAGCTTCGTTTTGAGCGATTGCCGGTTCGGTTTTTTCATTCTCCATATTGTCTAAGTCCTGAAGGCTATATTTCTCTATTAAATCAATAAGCAATTGAGGGTATTTTGGATTGGTTGCATAGCCTGCTTGTTTCAAACCCTTAGCCCAGCCTTCGTAATCTCTTATGTCAAGATCGAAAAGATCGGCATATCGTTTCTTTTTCAGAAATAAGGCATGATCTTCAAATGATTCTTCGGGGGAGTCGTACGCTCTGAAGCATTCGTTTTTCTTATCATCGTCTTTGTGAAATGTATTGCCTTGCCAATTGCTGTGACACTTGATTCCGAAGTGATT
>DEPP01000014.1:9378-9610 GCA_002358835.1 Bacteroidales bacterium UBA3389 | reverse complement strand
GGTTTTCTTCTAATTCTTGATAGGCTGAGAGCCATGCTGTTTCGGCTTCATATCTTCTTCTTTCCATTCTTTCCTCTGCTTCAATGCGATAGATTCTTGTTGCGTGTGGTGGAAGGGTGGTTTCTAAGGATTGGTCTTGCAATGTGCCAAGGTTTTTGTGTTGAAATAAGTCTCTGACCTTTATCTTGCCCGATAGGTCTAAGGTTTCAAAGTTTATCTTTATTGTTTGTGT
>DEPP01000014.1:0-9317 GCA_002358835.1 Bacteroidales bacterium UBA3389 | reverse complement strand
TTTCGTTTTTCTATGTCTTTGACCAATATGTAGCAATAGTTTGTTTTTTCCACTACGTATGCTTGCAAGCCAAGTGTGTCTTGATTTAGAGCTATCAGTTCTTCGTTTCCGAGGAGAGATAGGGTGTTTTCCGAAAGATTATTAAGGTCGCAACCTATCAATAGTGGGGAAGACATTATGCACCAAATGCCAAAATGTGTTTTATCTTCTTCTTCGCTCATCCCTCTGCCTATTTCCAACATATCCATATCGTTATAGTGTCCGAAACTTGCGTATGCCGATAGGTAAAGACTTTGTGAGATTATGCTTTTAATAGATTGCCAACCTAAGTATATGTCTTCGCTCATTCTCCAAGAGTCTGCAATGAAGCATGCCCAAGTTCCGGGAAATGCCCATCGGCAAATATTCCAAGAAACCTCTTTTTTGCTTGTGGCTTTTATTGCTTGTGCTATTTCTTTGTAGCGTGTTTCTTCTTCTAGGTCAAGTCTATCTATGTTGTTTCTTGCCTCCGCTCCACAATAGTCTATTTTCACAAAATCAAAGTCCCATTCGTTGAAAAATAGGTCAAAGTCTTGTTTGTCGTGTCCGTAAAGCCCTACTCCTATTCCCATAGTATCTTTTGGGGTTGCCCAATATGAGCCACAGGTGTTTGCTCCTGCATCGGTGTATATGCCTGCTTTTAGTCCTAAGTTGTGAAGATAATCCACTAAGTCTCGCAGGGTGTTTGGAAATCGCTTTTTGTGAGTGATTAATTTGCCATTTGCATTTCTTCCACCAAAGTATCCGTCATCTATATTGATATATCGGTAACCTTTTTCGGCTAATCCAAGCCTTATCATCGCATCTGCCTGCGAACGAATGAGCGAATCATTTATGTTTAAGCCGTATGCATTCCACGAACTCCAACCCATAAGAGGCGTTTTCTGTGCCTTCGCCCCCAAAACAATCACAAGAATAATTATTAAACTTAGTATTTTTTTCATATATGCAAAGATAGCAAAAAGAAAAAAAGCGGTATTTGAGGCTATTGATAAAAATAGCATTTTCAACTCTTGGGTTCAAAAAATAGGATCAAGAATCTGAAAAGATATGTTTCAAAGGCGGTATGCAGCTATCAAAAGGTTAATCGGTTATCTCGCTATCTTGTTGTCTTGTTATCTTATTGTTTGGTTGCAAGCATAGCTAAGATACTATCTCTTGGTTGATATTACTGAATGTTATGCAAATAGGAACAATCATTACACAATCTTTAAGCCATTATTGCTTTGAGAAACCAAGACATCATGATTATATATAAAACAAAAAGACGGAGTAAGTCTCTTACCCCGTCTTTTTATATATGTTTTAGACTATTAGTATTCCCACATGTCTTCTTCCATGTTAAACAACAACTCCTTGATTCTCTCAGATTCTGCCAAAGCATCTGCACCTTGAAGATAGTCGTTTATGGAACGATTGAATGTGTTTGTAGCTCTTATTATATAACTATCAAAGATTCGTTTTTGGAATACGTCATCATAAGAACGTCTTGCCTTGTCGTTTTGCGGATTATACACTTCGGAATTTGCAAGCAACAATCTCACTTCCGGATCGTTGTATCTTATCCAACCCAACGCCAAAGTTTGAACGTCTCCTTCAGATTTCTCATAAGAAGCAACCAAAGAGAAACCTATTATTCTCACATCCTCAACAGTTCTATTCTTATCAAAGAACCAATCTTCCTTTATACGAAGTTTTTCAGCACTCTCAAAGTTTGCAGGAACGAAGATTGTAGTGTCTCTTGTGATTTCCATTCCGTCAACATCGTAGTCAATCAAAGTTTCTACTCTTGTCGTACCAAACTTGTCTTTATACTCTGTCCAATTGGCTATCGGCTGAGTAAACATATCATCTTCGTATGCTGTGATACGTCCTTCGGTCAAAGCTTCATCCAATATCGTAGTAAGATTCTTTCTTCCTTGATCTGGAACAAGAGGATAGTAGAAAACTTGATTCATCTTTTCTTTGAAATCAATGACTCTCCATACTCTGTATGACCAAACAACATCGTCTTCTCTCACATAAGGATATTCAAACGGTTTCTTTCCATCTGGATAAGCATCTGAGCTTTTTACATAAAATCCATCAAGATTTTCTTCCGGTTCTTCCATAACTTGTGCGTTCAAATTAAACGCTCCGCACAAGATAATACCCAATACTAATAATCCAAGCTTTCTCATATCGCTATACTTTTTATTTTGTCTTTACTATTGTATGGTGAAAATCATCTGAGGGTTACTAACAGCCTTTTCGCCATCAGGTCCTTTTGCTCTGATATTTTCAATATACACCTTGTTTCCTCTTCTCAATTTACTCAATTTTGCCTTCATCTCTGCGTTAAATTGACTTCCTGTCGCTTGAATTGGAGCTTGAGCATCTCCTCCTGTGTTAAACGACATGCTGAACGATGTTACGTTATATTTAACAGGGAAATCAAATCCTTCCATCGATACACGCAATCCTCCTTGAGTAAGAAGAGATTCTTTAGGTATTCTTCCACCGGTGTAAGTTCCGACCATGGCAGTTGGTTTTGGAATCGCCTTACATCTGAACTCCATTGTTCCCATGTTCATCGTCTTTCCGCTCATAGTAGCAGATACACTGATAGTTGCTTTTCCTTGAGATTTTACTGTTGCCAAGTATTCTCCGTCTTTAACTTTCTTCAATACTATGCCGGCTCCTGTAGCTGTTACATTAACATCCTTAGAGTTTGCTCCGGGAACTGATACTGAAATAGGGTTATCAACACCGATGTAAAGCACATTCATCTTGGTTGGAGAGATTGTTGCAGATGGTGCAGCAACAAAATATTCCAATTCAAAATCATAAGGTACCGGACCACTATCTTTCTTAACGAACAATGTTCCATTATACTTTTGATTTCCTAAAGCTCCTGCAGGGAATTTCAACTTCAACATACCGGAATCTCCAACATATTCTTGTCCGCGTACTTGTCCTGTCAATTCACTTCTTGAATCGTATGCAGCAACAAACACTTCAGCCTCATATTGTCCTCCTTGTATTATATAAGTTGATTTTGGAACGACTTTCGCCACAACAGTATTGAACTTAAAGTCGTCTGCCGATACAGCTGAATATAAGTGGTTAATCAAATCGACCTCCGCATTTTGAATTTCAGATTTGAACTTGTTCAAAAGCACCATATCTGCAAGTGTAATCGTATGGAAGAAGTTATACATCTGCCAATTTAGTTCGTCTCCAGCAGCATTACGGAATGGTCCTTTGAAATCAATTTGCATCTTTTTCAAAGTTTCCTTGAATGAGCCAGAAGCATAACTCAACATCTCATTTTGATATGTTTCGATTTTCTTTCTCAATTCTATAGCTTTACCTGCCGAACCATCTTCACTTCCTGCCAAGAAATAGTTCGTCGGAGCAGAATATTCGTCTTTCTTAACTACTGCATCAAATCCCTTTTCATCCAATAGTTTCTTCGCTTCAGCCACTCCTCCTGGAGTTCCTTCGACTACAACAAACAATTCATATTTCATATTGTCGATATATTCAACAATGGCCTTAGTCTTCTTGCGAACTTCTTGTGCCTTTGCCCAATTATCGCCAACCTTTCCAGGATCTTGCTTATAAGAATTTTCAAAAATAGTATATGCACTTTCTGCCTTACCCATCAACAGCTTATTTGTTACCTCCATGCTGTCCCCGACTGTAACGAACGCTTGGAGAATCTCGGCTGACACGTTCAACGCCAACATCGCCGTGTAAACCAAGTACATCATTGAAATCATTCGCTGCCTCGGCGTTTCGGGACAATTCGTAGCACCCATAGTCTATATTATTTGTTTTATAATGTAATACGTTTAATTGTTATGCTTTTGTTTGCATTGCTGCAAGCATATTTCCATAAATATCGTTCAAAGCACCAACTTTCTTAGACAAAGCATTAACTTGCTCTTTGTATTTCAATACGTTTTCTGCTGTATCTGCAAAGTTAACAACCAAATTGTCAATTCTTTCTTGAACAACTTTACTTGCTTCCAATTGAGAAGAAGAATTTTGAATTTGCATTTCATACAAAGCATTTATTGAAGAAAGGCTTGATGCCATCTTTTTCAATTCATCCAAATAAGACGCATCTCCTGCTGACAAAGTATTGGCAGTTTCTTTGTAAATGTTAGCCAATGTAGATACAGCTGAAGTTGCTTCTTGTACAGAAGAAAGATATTCACCTGAAACCAACAAATCTTTGTTCAAGTTATCTGCAGTCTTCTTATATGCTTCTGACAATTCACCTGCCGCAGACGCTGCATTGCTCAAATTTTGGTTAAATCTTTCTGAAGAAACTGCAGCTCCTGCAACATCATTCAATTGAGATGTTGTATCAGCAAGATTCTTTAACCCTTTACCTAAACTTTCTATTAATTCAGGACCGATCTTCGCATCAGCCAACATTTTATCTAAATCTTGTGTACCGGAATATCCAACAACACCTCCGACAACAGGACCTCCAACAACTCCTCCTGCCATGATTTGTTCTTGTTCTTTGTCTTTTTTCTTTGATTTCTTTTCCTTCTTTTCTTTTTCCTCTCCGCCGTGAATTTCATCCATTCCTGCCAATTCAGGGAACACCAAACTCCAATCGTAAGTTACGTGAAGTGGTTCAAAAGCCGACACAAAGAAAATAACAGCTTCAATACCCATACCGATAATCAACATTATCGTACCTCCTGGCCAGTGATTGATCTTGAACAAAGCACCGACGATAACGACAGATGCTCCTATACCGTACAACTTAGCTGATACTTCTTTGTAAACTTTACTTCTTACGAAATTATCTACCCAACCCATAATTTAATAGTTTTTTAATTTGTTTATTTAATATTGTTAATTTCTTAGTTATTTCTATAAACATTAGAAGAAGTCTTAGGGTTATCTCCTCTTACCCTTCCTAAGTATGATTGAACGCAACGGAATCCGATATAACTCTTTCCTGAATCTTGATACTCATAAGAACGAGTTGCTGTCTGGATAAAGAATTTTTGATCCTTCCAAGAACCGCCCCTCACTGTTTTTCTTTTCATTTGAGGTGCATCATCTTCTGTAGCATTATATATATTTACTTGGTTCAAATCATGTGCAAAGTTATAAGCAGCTTCGTTGTAAGCATCTTCACACCATTCTGCAACATTACCTGCCATATCATATAATCCAAATCCGTTAGGAGCATAGTGAGCAACCAAGATAGGAGTTACACCACCGTCATCACCATAATTTCCTCTCAAAGGCTTGTAGTTAGCAATGAAACAACCATTTCCGTTTCTTACATAAGGGCCACCCCATGGATAAGGTGCTCCATCAACACCACCTCTTGCTGCATACTCCCACTCTGCTTCGGTTGGTAAACGAAAATCTTCCATTCTCGCATAGTCTTGCTTTGATAAATAATCGTTCATCATTATCGTTCTCCATACAGAGAATGCCTTAGCTTGACGATAAGAAACACCAACAACAGGATAGTTATCATAACGAGGATGACTGAAATAAGAACGAGTAGCTGCATCATTATAAGAATAAGCATAGTCATGCATCCAACACAAAGTATCAGGATATACATTTATGACTTCCTTTCTAAAGAACTTATCTCTGTTTTTCAACGAGCCAGGTCTTGACGCAAATGAAGAACCTCTGAATTCCTCTTGAGCTTGAGAGCTATAATCTTTCTTACTTGCAGCTCTAAGATCGATCCAATAATACTCATAGTTCAACTTACGAGCATCTATTTGCATTGTATTATAAAATCTCTCATCTACCGGCACGAATAATTCTGACAACGCTTCTCTTTCATCAGCATTCTTCATACTCCAATCTATTTTTTCTTTCCAATTGATCAAAGGAGTCTCCAAGTCTTCTCCCCATTGGTCTGCTTCAATGAGATATCTTTCAGGATCATTCTCTCCTAACAATCTGTACGCGATTGAATCTCTCACCCAATCAACAAATTGTCTGTATTCATTATTTGTAATCTCGGTTTCATCCATCCAAAACGATTGAACTTGTACTGTTTTTGGTTGGTGCTCATACAATTTATACAGATCCTCATCAGCAGCTCCCATTAGAAAACTACCTTGCGGGATATCAACCATTCCATACGGTTGCATATCCAAGAAATCAGGTCTGTCTTGAACACCTATCAATTCACCCTTGTCTGAACTTCCACAACTTATTGCAAGCAATGCAACTGAAATTAACAAAACTATACGTCTCATAAAACCAATTTATTTTTCAAATTCTAATGTTACTTTATTTCATTTACGCAATTCTTTGAAAGAATGTTTCAAATCCCTACATCCTTCTGGTATTTCTATAAATTGTCGGAGGTTTTGGAGGATTCTCTATCTTGAAACAGAATCTTGCGAACAATTCAAGCGATCCCATTGACTGAGTTGATATTCTTGAAGTAGGAATATCATAAGAGAAACCGAGCTTAAAGTCTCCCAATGCAACACCACCTAATAAGATTATCGCATCTTGCACTCTATACGTTACTCCTCCCCAGAACTTATGTTCCCATTCAAGTATAGCCGAAGCATCCAACTGATATGCCGATTTAGATAAAAAATCTGTCTTCAATAAAGCCGATGGTAATACTCTCAAAGAAGGATACGATGGAACAGTCCACTCATAACCTGCCAGAACATAGTAAAATCGTCTGTTATCCCATTTCAATTTTTCGCTTTCTGCCTGCATCAACTTAGAGGAAGAAATACCTATATAAAGTTGTCCAGGAATCTGATAATAAATACCTGCACCTAAATCAAACAAAAAATCCTCCTGATTTGTAGGATCTGATAATACCGGATCATGGGAAGTCCCTATTTGATCATCTTCAGTATACTGATCAGCTCCGACCAATCTTGACATATCCAATGAGGAACTAAATAACTGGGCTTCAACTCCTATAGCAAGATTTCCCCGAGGGAATTGTATTCTGAACGCGTAATCAAATTTTGCATGCAAATTATTCCAAAAACCAATCTTATCTGAAATAACTGTAGCACCAATTCCACCATGCAAAAAACGCACCGGCATATCGAATGACAGATTCATCGTTTCTCCTCCCGAAGCTCCTGTATTTTGACCTGTAGCATCAGTGAATGTTATCCCCATCCATTGACTACGATAAAAACCTGTAAAACAAATAGCCCCATTACTTCCGGCATAGCCTGGATTGTACGATAATCTGTTAAACATATATTGAGAAAACTGCGGTTCCTGCTGTGCCATAGTTTTTTCGCACAAAGACAAAACCAAACCTAGCGATATTACAACAAACAATACGCCGCATTTTAGATTGACTCTCAATATATTACTCAGTTTGTACATAAATTGTACCAATATACTCATAACCTATTTTTTTTCTCTACAACCTGCAACTCAAGTATAAACACTATGCACGAAGTAGCACTGCAAAGGTAACTAAATTCTTTTTAAGAACGAAAACTTATCTCATTTTTTTATTCTTATTTCGTTTTTCAAAAACTTTAAGGACTGAAACTCAAACAATTATTATTTATCTCAATTATCCTTCTTTTTTATTAAATGAGCCAAAGGATAGTTCTTTTTAAGAATCTGTATAGCTTCTTCCGCAGTTTCTTGAGATATAAACGGCCCTATGTTTATATAATAGAAGCTTTCATTGTACACTTTTACTGCTTTAGCAAGTTTCTTATACTGTTCCGGCAATTGATGTACAATATCTTTTGCCTCAGATTTATTTGCAGCAGTTGCCAATCTTACATAATAAGTAAACAAAAACGCCTGTTCATATTTATTTCCTTTTGCAAATATTACAGAATCCAAATACCTATTCCTCACACTATCATTCAATTCAGCTCTATCAAACATCTCGAATAATTCGTTTTGTTTTTCCCACAACTCCAGATACTCTTGACCAAGTATCTCAACTTTCACCTTAGCTGTACCCGTCTTATGTAATAATATTCTTTTAGCTGCCAACAACGACAAATCGATTACTCCACTACGAGGGCAACGATCATTTACCTTTACTAAGACAGAACGTCCATTCTTTAAATGAGTCACCCTTACCAACGTATTTAATGGCAACGTTTTATGTGCAGCAGTATATTTCTTCTGAGAAAAAATCTCACCAGATGAAGTTTTTCTGTTCTCAAACTTATCATGATAGTATGTTGCACTTGCATTAAAGACTTTCTTTTCCTGTGAAAAAACATTACTCCAGAAAAAAGAAAATACGATAACTAAAGACAAAATACCAAATACTTTATTTACCACGCCTTTGCATCTTCGTGAAACCATTGCCCTTGCAAACGAAGGACTTGCTCTATAACATCTCTTACACACCCTTGTCCACCACATTTGTGAGATATATAATCAGCGACTGACTTTATTTCTTCAGCAGCATCGGCAGGACAAGCAGATACACCAACCATCGTCATAACATCATAATCAGGAATATCATCACCAACATACAAGACTTGCTCCGCTTTCAAGTCTTTATCTACCAATAGTTGTCCAAATATCTCCTTCTTTCTATGAGAGCCTAAATAAACATCTTCAACCCCAAGCATTTTCATTCTTGATTTTATACTTTCTCCATTCCCTCCTGACAAAATCGCAACAATATACCCTTTACGCAAAGCATACTGTATCGCATAGCCATCCTTAACATTACCACTTCTCACAATGATTTGATCATTTGCAGACCAAATATTACCATCGCTTATCACTCCGTCATAATCAAAAACGAAAGCTTTTATTTCATGCAACTTTGCTTTATAATTCATTCTCTAAAGATATTTATTCCCAATCAAATAATTCTGCACATAATCTCTTACTCCAGCTTCTAAAGTATAAAAATCCTCAGTATAACCCACTGATTTAAGTTTCTGCATATTCGCTTGAGTGAAATACTGATACTTATCCCTTATATCAATAGGTATATCTATATATTCAATATTTATAGGCTTACCCATTGCTTCAAATGTTGCTACAGCCAAATCATAAAAGCACCTCGCTTTTCCGCTACCTAAATTATAAATATCAGACTTTGGCTTATTTGTCATTAAAAAGAATAGCACATCTACAACATCTTTTACATAAACAAAGTCTCTCATCTGTCTACCATCTTCAAAATCATCTCTGTGCGAACGGAACAATTTCACCTTACCGGTTTCTGTTATCTGCTTAAATGAATGTATTATAACCGAAGCCATTCTTCCCTTATGATATTCATTTGGCCCATAAACATTAAAAAATTTCAA
>DEPP01000081.1 GCA_002358835.1 Bacteroidales bacterium UBA3389 | reverse complement strand
AAGATGATTCGAGAGAAAAAGTCGCAATTGAAGGATCTTGCACACAGACAATCGATTTCTCTAAGCGACTTACATCTTTGTCTTCTTCCGCCTTTGCCTGAACACATCGGCATTCTCAACGAACCTAATGAAGATGTTCGGAGCTTAAAGCAGTTGATTATTTACGGACTCAAAGGTGCGGCTGCTTATATGAAGCATGCTCAACGTTTGGGATTTGAAGACAATATGCTCTATTCTTCTTTGGAGGAAACTCTCTCGGTTATTCGAAGAAAAGATATTGAAATCGAGAAACTTCTCGAATGGGTTTTAGGAGTTGGGGAGTTAGGCATAAAAGCGATGAGTCTTTTAGACAAAGCCAACACCTCATCGTTCGGAATGCCGGAATACAGCGAGGTAAGCACAAATGTGGGAAACCGTCCCGGCATATTGGTAAGCGGTCATGACTTACAAGACTTGAAAGAGCTGCTTGAGCAATCTGCAAACTGTGAAATCGACATCTACACTCATGGCGAGATGTTGCCGGCTCACTATTACCCATTCTTCAAAAAGTATTCGCATTTCAAAGGCAACTACGGCAATGCTTGGTGGCAACAAAAGGAAGAGTTCGAAAAATTCAACGGACCTATTCTTTTCACTTCCAACTGCATCGTTCCACCACCTCACAACAAATCTTACAAAGATCGAATATACACAACAGGCTCATGCTATTTGAAAGATGCAAAGCACATACCGCTTTGTCAGAGGACAAACTCCAAGGACTTCAGCTCGATAATCGCACACGCACAACGATGCAAAGTGCCTGAGGTCATCGACAATATGAAGTTAGTCGGAGGATTTGCTCACAACCAACTTTCTTTGCTCAAACCAAAAATTGTAGAGGCTATAAAGAAAGGAAGAATCAGAAAATTCGTTGTAATGGCAGGTTGCGACGGACGAATGGCTTTGCGTTCTTATTACAGAGATTTTGCCAAAGCTCTGCCTTCCGATTGTATAATTCTGACTGCGGGATGTGCAAAATATAGATACAATAAGGCTTATCTCGAACCTAATGCGGATTTTCCAAGAGTTCTCGATGCCGGACAGTGTAACGACTCCTACTCTCTTATCGTTTTTGCCGACGAGTTGAGAAAAGAATTCAACCTGAAAAGCATAAACGACTTACCAATCGTGTTTAACATTGCATGGTACGAACAAAAAGCGGTTGTTGTTTTGCTTGCTCTTTTAGCTTTGGGCATTCGAAACATACATCTCGGTCCTACACTCCCGGCATTTTTGAGTCCGAACGTATTGAACATATTAAAAGACAAGTTTAACTTGGAAACAATAAGTTCGGTCAAATATGACATCAGAAAACTAATTGAATAACTTTGACGTATGGGATTAACATAGCTGGTAGCGGCCTGTCGTGAGATAGCCCGCTATTTTTTTCTCAATCGTACGTTGTCAAATCATTTGCGAAGAATTTCATACTTTTGCATACGGAATAGAATATACACATATATGAGATATAGGTTTTTGTTTTTGGCATTATGCTTTTGCTTTCACATTTCCAATGCCCAAAAGATTGAAAACAAAGAATCGCTTTCGATTTGGTTCGACAAGCCCACAAAAAGCATAGATTCGCTTTCTATGTACAATTACTCTGTGGATTGGGAATGGGAAAACGTTTCTTTGCCTATTGGAAATGGCTCGTTAGGTGCAAATGTTTTGGGTTCGGTTTCAATAGAAAGATTAACTCTTAACGAGAAATCGCTTTGGAGAGGCGGACCTAAGGTAAGCGACAACCCGAATTATTATTGGAACGTAAACAAAGAGTCTGCACACATTTTGAAAGACATTCGCCAAGCCTTTATCGAGGGTGATGATGAGCGAGCAGCCTTGCTTACCAAGAAAAATTTCAATGGCATTGCAGCATATGAGGACTATAATGAAAAGCCTTTTCGTTTTGGCTCTTACACAACTTTGGGAGAATTATGTATTTACACCTTTTTGAATGAAGACTTAACAAAGAATTACTCCCGTTCTCTTTCTATTGATTCAGCTTTGGCAAAAGTAGAATTTGAAAACAATGGCACAAACCACACAAGGGAATATTTTGTTTCTTATCCCGATAGTGTGATTGTTTGTAGATTTTCGGCAAATCAAAAAGAAAAGCAAAATTTACGCTTAGTTTTCCGCCCAAATCCAGAGTCTTATATCGAGATAAAGCCGATTGAGAAAAATGAAGTCTTGTTTTGTGGAAGGTTAAAAGACAATGAAATGGAGTTTGCTTTGAGAATAAGGGTAGAGGCAAAGAATGGTGAAGTGAAAATAAATGAAAAAGGAGAAATTTTGGTAAAAGGTAGCGATGAGGTAGTGTTGCTTTTGGCTGGGGATACGGATTATTTTATGAATTTCATGCCAGATTTTTCCGATTGCAATACATACGTTGGAATTAACCCGATTGAAACAACTAAAAAGACCTTTGAAAGAATTGAAGGATTGACTTATCAAGACTTAAAGCAAAGACACCTAAATGATTATTGCAATTTGTTTAATAGAGTGGAGTTAAATCTCAATCCAAATGAAAGTTTTGAGGATTTACCAACAGACAAACGTCTTGAAAGGTATAGAAAAGGGAAAGCAGATTATGGCTTAGAGGAATTATACTTTCAATTTGGAAGATATTTGACTATTGCCTCATCGCGAGAAGGTAATTTACCATCAAACTTACAAGGAATTTGGGCAAGAGGTGTTGATGGTCCTTGGAGAGTTGATTATCATAATAACATAAATCTTCAAATGAATTATTGGCTTGCAAGCCCTGGAAATCTTTTGGAATGCAATCAGCCTTTAATTGACTATATTCGCACACTTATTCTTCCGGGTAGAGAAACTGCAAAGGCGTATTACAACGCAAGAGGTTGGACTGCATCAATTTCTTCTAACATATTTGGATTTACTTCGCCTCTTGCAAGTGAGGATATGAGTTGGAATCTTTCTCCAATGGC
>DEPP01000045.1:3343-8624 GCA_002358835.1 Bacteroidales bacterium UBA3389 | reverse complement strand
ACTTTTCCTCGTCTGTCAAGCACAACTAATTCATTGTCGGGATAGCTTTCAAGATTGTAAATTTTGAAGTAGTCATTTATTCCATCTCCATTAGGAGACATTGCATTTGGAATTTTGATATTTATTATTTCTTCTTGTTTTGGCTCTTCTTGAACAAAGGTTTCTGTCTGTGAAATGACTGCTGCTATTTCTTCTTTTTGTTTTTTGTTTTCCGCTTTCGGAGTTTCGCTTTCTTGTTTTTTTGCAATAGGAGTTTCTTTGCTAATTTCTTTGGTAATTGGTTGTGAAGTTGTCGGAATAGGAACAATAATTGGAACAAGAGAATCTGATTTGGTTTCGATAAAACGAGTTTCTGCTATGAAGGAATCAATGATTGGGCTTACTGTCTTTTCGGTAGGAGCAGACGTTTTCTGTAAATTGGGAGTTGTTTCTATTTTTGGTGAGACTTCTTGTTTGATTTCGATAGTCGGTTTCGTTAAAACGGTTTGCTCAGAAGACGGTTCGGTTTCGGAAAACAAGAAATAAGCACCTGTGCCTGCTAATGCTACAGATGTTATTCCTATAATGGTTTTGCCAAGAGTCGATATGGATTTGACCATTGAGCCAAAGGACATATCAGAACTTTGATTAGCTGAACTTGGATTGGTGTTTGCCGTGTTCAAATTTGTTTCCAAACGTTCCCAAAGCCCATCGGGTACGTTCGCTTCATCGTTTGCCAAATTCTTTTTGAATAAATCATCGATTCTCATTACAAACTCCTTTTCTTTTTATCGATATTTGCTAAGTAGATTCTAAGTTGTTGTCTTGTTCTATGAAGAATTGTTTTTATGACATTGATATTCGTTCCGAATTCTTTTGCGGTTTCTTCGTATGTATAGCCGTCTATTGCTATCATATTGAAGATTACTCTGTATCTGTCATTGAGAGAATTTATCGCCTCATACAATTCCTCTTTGGAATATGTGTCCGGTATCTCTTCAATAGTATTTGAGATATGCGTTTCGTCCAAACGTTCCATACGATGGTGCTTAAACTCTCTTTCATAACAAGAAAGGCAAGCATTAATAAAGATTTTTCTTGCCCAATTTTCGAAACTGCCACGTCCGTCATAAGTTTGGATTTTAGTAAACACGTTAGTGAAACCGTCAATCAAGTTATCTTCGGCCTCGGGTAAAGATCTGCTGTATCGTCTGCAAATAGCAAACATACTGCTTTTGAATAAATCAAAAACCGTTTGCTGTGCCACTCTGTCGTTTTTGCGACATAGTTCGACCAATTCTTCAATCTTTTGCGTGTTTTTCATATCCGTCTCACCCATATAGACAGGAAAAAATGCAAAAAGTAAACACGAAACTCAAAAAAAATTATTCGATTATAAAGGATTCCCCTAAGGATGAGTTGTTTGCAGATAGCGAAAGAATGTAATTTCCTTTGGGAAAATTGAAATCAAAAGACATTTTTTTAGTTCTTTGTTTTACGTCAACAGAATAAATAATCCGTCCGGCGGAATCAAGAATTGAAAGTTTGGCTTTTGATTCAAGTTCTGGCAATTCAACTGTTATTTTCCCATTTGATGGTTGCGGATAGATTTTAAGGGTGTTTGCGGACTTGTCTATTGAAGACAAACCGACTTTTTCCTTATCGCCCACAGCCATTATGTAATCTCCTTGTCGTAAAGGTGCTGTTATATATCCCGATAATGAAGTTGGTTTATTGAATTCGATAATCTCCCACGGTGCATTGACGTTTGGACGATACAAAAGCAAAAGAGAATCCGAATCAGTGGAGGAATGAATTAATGTATTGTCGAAAGAAGATTCAAGACTTGAGAGTTGATAGTAGAATTTTGCATTCAGATTTGCTTTCTCTAAGTTTACGCCCTCTATTGTCCAATAGTGTTTTTTCGAAAAGCGATTTATTCCATGTTGTTGCTTGTTTTCTTTTTCTCCAACCCAATGTAAAGTTGCTCTTACCAAAATAGTATCTTGGCAATCGGCGGCTACAACGTTTACATAGCTGTTTTCGAACTTGTGAACGCCGTTTTCAATTATCTTTTTATAGGAATCTGTTGTTAAGTCAAAGAATTCTTCATCAAAATCCAAGAATGCGGCAATCGGAGTAAATGGTAGAGAAAACGAATGTGTGCTTTCTGTTCCGTTATCGATGATTTGTCGCTTGCAAGTATTGAAATCAGCATCCATAAACGTGATAGGTATTCTTGCATTTAGGCAAGGAAGATTGTCGTTTTTTGCAGTGCGGGATTGAATCTTTATGTTTGCAGAATTTTCTCCTGCTTCAAAATGAGAAATCACGAAATGGTGCATCACTGTATCAAAAACGTAGTAATCGAAAAAGTCGTTGAGATTTATGCCTGAATAAGCCGAGAGACTGTCTCTCATTGTGTATGAATCCATATTTGAGAAAGCAAAATCGGATAAAAGTTTCTTGACACTTGAATAAAACAAGCTGTCGCCCATATATGCTTTCAGACTCATCGCAACTAAGGCTCCTTTGTCGTAAACGGTGGAAGAATAAGTTCGTGTGCTGTCTACGTTATACAAAGCAAAGACTCCTTCGCTCTGAGGTAAGGTCTTGATAACGCTTTCCGCTTTTTTGCGAAAATGATTCTTTGCATAATCGCTTCCGTGTATCGCTTCCAAACTAAGTCTTTCGGTAAAGGTTGTCCAGCCTTCGTTAATCCACATATCGCCTGCTGTTTTACAAGTCATCAAATTGCCAAACCAAGAATGCCCGAACTCATGCACCATGACGGATTGCGAATTCAGATTGTAGGATGTGGCAAGGCTGCGAGCCAAACTTATATTGTCCACATGCTCCATGCTTCCCTGCGGAGTGGTGCTATAACCTGCCCGATTGAAAGCAAAAGGTCCAAAACATTCTTCAAGACGTGAGAATGCAAGTTCGAAATTCTCAAAATTCTTATAAACAGCCGCACTGTCGCCTTCAAAATAGAATACTTGTAAAGGTATATTTCTGTATTCCGATTCAAGTTCTCGTTCAAGCAATCTGAAATCTGCAATGCTCACACTTGCCAAATATGGAGCTATATCTTGATTCAATGACCAATGATAAGTGTCTGAATCGATTCCTTGACTGATAGAATCCAATATTCCCCCACAAACGGCTCTTATATCTTTGTTTACTGTGATATGAAACTTGAAAGAGGCTTTGTCAGTAAAGCTATCTTTGCAAACAAACCAACTTCTGCCATAAGAATGTGGGTAATCGGCAAAGGCAATACCGAGATTATAGATTATATTCGAGTTATAGTGCATTCCTCCCCAAGCATAGGGTTCGAGAACGGTGCTTCCATTGTAATAAAACACAATTTCGATGTTTTCTCCCGCAGAAGGAGTTTCTGTCAGACTTACTCTTATTTTGTTTCCATCATAATCGAATGCCGTATTTGTTTGATTGACTATAACAGAATCGAGAACGTGATTCTTCAAATCAAACTCCAAAATATTGTTTTGAGCCGATATGATATTCAAATTTATCTTTGTAAATCCTATGTGTCGTTGTGGTTGGATGTGATTTAGATCGAGATTTATTTCGTATTTAATGACATCATAGGTACTTGTTTGCGAGAAAGCAGGGTGAAAAATGCTTAGCACGAAACAAAGAATGAAAAATAAGATTGGTTGTTTGCTACACATGTTTCTTTGGATTATTGTTTGTAGGTACAAAGGTAGTAAAAATATATAAAACAAAAAAAGACTGCTTCTTTGAAGAAACAGTCTCTATCTTTGTGACCAAGCCGGGGCTCGAACCCGGGACCCACTGTAAAATGAANNATGTGCTCTACCGACTGAGCTACTTGGTCTCCCAAAATGCGATTGCAAAAGTACAACTTTTATTTGAATCTCCAAAATTTTTGAGAGAAAAAAATGAAGTGTAATTTTCAAATCGTTGAAATACAAAACAATAATTTGAATCTAAATAGTGCTGAATTTGGCCTTTGAATGGCGTTTTTTGAACTTGTTATTGCGTTTTAGAGGCAAAAGAAACAGAAAAAATGAATCTTTGTTTTAATTTTTTCTTTCTTTGTTTCAGTCGGACGAATCTTGATTTCGTTAAAATGAATCTTGATTTCAGAAATCTGAAACAAAGAATCAAAAAACACAAAATAAAAAAAGGCGATCAAGAATCTCGATCGCCCTCATGCTTATGATAGTTTCTTTATTTAATGATTGAACATATCTTTATTGTAAAAGTCTAAGATTTCGATGCAACTTTGTCTCATTGCAAGGGCAGGGGAGTTTGGATTCAGTTCTATTGCTCTTGTGTAATCGTCTATTGCCTGCTTCCAATTGTTTCCTCGTCTGAAAGCGTTGCCTCTTACATAATACGCTTCATCTTTAAGTTGCGTATCTTCCTCTTCAATCAAACGACTAAGCAATTCGATTGCCTCTGCCACCTTATCCGAATTTAACAATTCCTTTGCTTTGTTCAAGTCTTCAATCTTAATCATAGCCAATTTACTTTTTCTAATTGTAAATCATAAATGAGCCTGTCTGCATTTCTTCTCTGTTCGGAGCGTCGTTATGTCTGTAAACAACTTTCCAAACATAAACTCCCTGTTGCACACTCTTGCCTTTGTAGGTGCAATCCCAAGCTTCTTCGATTTTATCCGTAGCAAAGACACGCTCACCGTTCCTATTAAAGATTTCCAAGTGATAATCAACAATATTATCTATCCAAAGACGGAACTCTCTGTTAGCAGGGTTGTTGTCATGCAAGTAAATGCCTGTTGGAGCCCAAAGATGGTGTTCTCTTTTTACTCTTATGAATGTAGAAGTTGAGTCAATACAACCTGCATCCGAAATAGCAGTCAAATAGATGTCGAATACCATTGATGTATCTGTAAGAGGGAATGTGTGAACAAATGATTCGTCAGAAGAAACATAGCCATCGCTCAATCTCCATTCGCGAGTTGTGTTTCCTGTTGAGGCATCTGTTATTATGACTGTTGGATCAAGAGCATCAAGAACGCCAGGATTCAACCTGATTGCAGGAGTCGGTTTCGCTTGTACAACAACCTTTACATCGTCTTGGTTGTGGCAGTTGATTTCATTGTATCCGTGAACAACGTAATTTGTAGTTCCGTTAGGAGATACTGTATAAGATGTTCCGTTTCCACCGTTTACAGAAGGGTCGCTTGATTCCCAAAGCCAACGTGTTGCATCTCCTGTAACGCCTATCGGTGCTGATTCTCCTTCACAAATCAATGCATCGCTTGAACAAGTAACGGATGGTATAG
>DEPP01000045.1:2828-3298 GCA_002358835.1 Bacteroidales bacterium UBA3389 | reverse complement strand
GCCGATTTAATGGTTTCGCACATTGCAGGCGGAAGTTTTACGCTTACTGTAAACTCTTCATCGGCTGCAGGTGTGACTGTAATCGAGCGATCAGTGCTTCCGTTGCTCCATTCGAAAGTACAATTGCTTGGAGTCGCATTTGCTGTCAATGTTGTCGATGTTCCTTCGCATATTGCCATAGTTCCTGTGATTGTAACCTCAGGAGAATCGTTTACGGTTATGAATATTGTGTCTTGAGCTTGGCAACCGAGATTATCAGTCTTTGTAAGAATGATGTTACCCGAAGCATCAGGAGTATGAACCAAAGTATCGCCCGTGTGTCCTGTGTTCCAAGAACATTCTCCTGGGTGGTTATTCAAAATATCCATTAAAACAATAGTGTCTCCCTTACAGATGGTGAAGTCTTCTGTCAATTCAACTTCAAAACTTCTGTTTACAATCGTGCAAGACTTGTACCGGGTACAAATCAA
>DEPP01000045.1:0-2791 GCA_002358835.1 Bacteroidales bacterium UBA3389 | reverse complement strand
ATCGTAATTTTCAACTTTGAATGTGTAAGTAACCTGATCTTGTGTAGGGTCGTTTGCTCTTGCGAAAGTTGTGTTAAGTTCGATGTTTGTATCTGCAGGATTGGCGAAAGGTTCCATTTGATAATATTTGCCGTTATCTCCGCCTCCGCTGAGTTCGAAGTTGATTACGCCACCACGACACACCGTATCGATTGGTGCGACGCTTTCATTGTGCGTAATAACTATGTCAGGCATATCAATAGGATAGTAAACCACGGAGCTGTCACTGATAAAGAAGCTATATCCATCGCCTCTATAGACTTCCGCTTCAATGAAATAGCGAATCGGACCTGATTCTACTGTAGCGTCAGCCAAGATTCTTCCTTGTGCATCAGGGTTTATTTCAACCCTTTGTTGGCTATAGTCAAATGCACTTCGCTTATACCAGTTCATAGTATATTCTAATTCTCCTACAGGTTTGATACGCCAAGCCTCATTTGTAGCACCCCAAACGCTGTTGTTATATCCCGGAATCGTTACACCTTGATTGCCTGCTGCGTTTTGTATACCAAGAGTTGCCAAACCATCTTCCCATTCCGTACATATCGGTTTGTTTTGAAGATAAAACTCGATTACGTTAGAGGTTTCGTACAAAACGCACATGTGTGTTGCAAGTAAACTTGTGCATTTAAACATTGGTACTTGATAATAGCTTAGAACCATCTTACGGCAAGGATATTCTCCTATAATTTGAAAATATATTTCTCCACCGCCGGTAAATGTGATGTCGTAATAAGGAGCCATTATACAATTTCTGTATCTGTTTGTGTTTGGAATCGGTCCCGAACCTTCCTGCGTATATTGACAATGATCGCAACCTCCATTTATGTTTTGATTGGTGTAATCGAAAGAGATAAGTCCGTTAGCCCCGATTATCGCCATGGGATATGTTACTCCGTAAAAGTCGAATGTGAAGTTGGGAATATTAGGATCAGGAGGATAACCGTAGTTCAGTGAAAACACAGTTCCCCATGTGTCGTCGGTGTTGCAAAGCTGCGCTGCATACGAGTTACCTGTGTTAAAGGCAATAGGGGGATTGTAAGGAATTGATTCAACAGTATATTCCGTACTACCACCTCCGGGTAAGAAAATGTCAGCTGCAAGATATTTGTTATCATTACATTGAAGCTGAATACCGTTGTTGAGTTCCGTAGCCGAATAATCAACCAATGTATCAGTGCCATCAGTTCTTTGTACCCATTTTTTAATGAAAATACCCGCACAACCTTGAGCTCTGTCTTGTGCTTGTGCGAACAAATTCTCACCTATGCCGATCGACATAATCAAAAGGAGAATTGGAATAATTTTCTTCATATTTCTATAATATTTTTGTTAATTACAAAGTTTTCAAATCCTTATTTGGTTTTGCTATCTCTGATATGTAGTTCAAGCAATTTTGCAAAACTAATAAAAAAACACAGAATAGACACTGCGAATTTTGAAAATGTTCGGGAAAAATGCAGTTTTTTTTGTTTTTTTTGCGGTTTGGTTTTCTAACAAGGCTGTTTGATGTTACAAGAGCTTTGTTTTTTAGCTTCTATATCGAGAAATATTTGGTTGATTTTTGAATGAAAAACCATCGATTCAACAAGCATGAGACGCTGTTTTTGAAAGCGTGAAAATAAAACAAAGAAAGAATTTTCTGAAACAAAGATTCGTTCGAGCGAAACAAAGAAAGAAAAAATTAAAACAAAGAGTTGTTGGGATGATTCTTCGTTATTGTTTATTTATTTGAAAATCAAGTTTTAATACAATCGGAAAATGGTCGCTTATTCCGCCTTGATACCTTATTCCTTTGTAGGTTGAGAATGGTGTTATCAACTTGTTTTTCGGGTTGTCTTCGATTAGGAAATCTTTTCTGAAAATATAATCTGCCGATTCGCTGTCCAAGGCTTCCAAAAGCGGACGGCTGATTATGAATTGGTCGAAACAAAGATACTCTCCGTTGTAAACATACGAGCCTGCTTTGTGTTTGTAGTTTTGCATCAAATTAACGAGAAACGCTTGCTTTGAATCGGTGTGAAATCCCTTTGTTACAGACGAATCCCATGGGTTGTCGTTAAAATCTCCCATTATGATGAAATTTTCTTCTCCCTTTTCTTTGAGTTGTTTTATGTGGCTGTATATCGAATCGAAGATAGATTTTCGCAGCATCTTCTTTGCGTTGTGTTCTCTTCTCGAAGGAGCATGCACAACGTACAGATGCAGTTTCGTTTTGTTCATTTCACCGTTCACATATAAAACATCGCGTGTGCGTTCTGCGTCATTGCTTGCGGGAAATGTGATTTTGTAATGTTCAATCGGCTTAAAGCGTGAAGGACGGTAAAGAAGAGCGACATCGATTCCCCTAAGGTCGTCCGAATTGTAGTGGATAAAACTGTAATTGCCTTTTCTGAGCGGGGTATCTTTGCAAAGGTCGTTCAGACACTTGTCGTTTTCAATTTCGCATAAGCCAATAATTGAAGGGAATGAGCCTTCGGATGTTGCAATGTAAGTTTTGGCGAGCAGATTCAGCTTTTTCTTGTATCGTTCGTAGGTCCAGCGTTTCTTGCCTTCAAGCGTGAAATCACCATCTTGTGAAAGTGAATCGTTGGATGGGTGGAAGAGGTTTTCGCAATTGTGAAAAACCACTACGTCTTTTTGAGAAAAAACTATGTTTGGAAGCATGCAAAAGAGTAATGCAAGACTTTTTGCCCTGCTTTTGCTTTTTGGTTGATTGGTGGCTCGAATTGGTTTCATTGATTTAAAAAAT
>DEPP01000125.1:560-11255 GCA_002358835.1 Bacteroidales bacterium UBA3389 | reverse complement strand
TTTTTAAAGGTTAATAACTACTTCACAAAGATATAAAACTTTCATAAACCGACAAAATTATCTCTCGCAAAGGTCGCAAAATCGCAAAGGCTGTTTGAGTGAGGTTTAAGGTTTAAGGATTAAAGTTTAAGGAAGAAAGACTAACGGTAAACTTCCTTAAACCTTAACCATTCTTCCTTAAACCATTCTCAGACTTCTTTTACAAAATATTCCACTTACTGATAATGGTATTACCGCTTACTGATAATAGTATTATCACTTACTGATAATGGTGTTATCACGGCGTGATAATGGTATTATCTCTTTGTGATAATGGTACTATCACGCTGTGATAATCGGATTATCAAGGCGTGGAAAATTTTTGATAGTAAGTTTCAGGATTCAAAATCGGCTTTCGGCTCTCGGGAAAAGCAGGCATAACACTCCGCAACAAGGAGTTAAGAATCCGAAGCAAGGATTCGGCAAAAGGAAATCAAGATTGCTAATCTTTTTTCTTGAATACGAATATCTTATTCAGCAGAAACGATAGGATAGCATTTGGCAACAGGGTTATGGCTTGCCCTATCACGTCCCCGATCTTTTCTTTGTTCAACGGCAAATCGTCCAAAAATTTCATAAAGTCCCAATCTAAGATTGTTTCATAAAGATTCGAAGCGTCCAAAAGGTACAATTCGCCAAGGTTAAACAAGTAAACGATTCCGTAAACAAGGAAGAAATGCAGCAAAAGGCGGTTACTACGCGTTTCGAAAACGATATAGCCCGTTGTTTTGTAGTTGAACAATATTCCAAGAAAGTTTGCACAAAACAATGCGATGGAATAGTGCATTCCAAACCAGATAAACAGAACGAACAAGCCGTATCCGAACATCGTATTCAGCACTCCGACAAACAGAAACCTTATGAACTTGTTCTCTATTCTTTGCAACAGTTTTACAGGTCTTTTTACCAATTGTTTAAGCATTCGTTTCAGCGTTTTGGACTGCAAATGTACAAAAAAAACTCCCGATTGCCGTTTTTTCGTTACCTTTGCCGTGATTATTATACTTTGACAAGATATGTGCGAAATAAAGAAACCTTTGATTTTCATCACCAATGATGACGGTTATCATTCGAAAGGAATGAGTGTTTTGATAAGATTGATGAAGCAATTGGGGGATGTGGTCGTTGTTGCTCCCTCTACAGAAATGTCGAGCAAGTCTCATTCTATTACGGTCAATGCTCCTTTGAGGCTGAAAACGATTGAGGAGAGTGATTCTTTCAAAGGATATACCTTAGACGGCACTCCGGTTGATTGCGTCAAAATGGCGTTCAATCGTATCTTGAAAGGGAAAGAATGCAACTTAGTCGTGTCGGGAATAAACCACGGAGGCAATGCTTCAATCAATACTATATATTCCGGAACCATGGCTGCGGCATTCGAAGGCTGTGCAGAAGGAATCCCAAGCATAGGTTTCTCAATCGACGATAGCGATAAGGATGCAGACTTTTCTTACTGTGAGGAATTTGTTACAAGGATCTGCAAAAACGTATTGGCGAAAGGATTGGATAATGGTGTGTGTCTGAATGTGAATTTCCCTATTGGAGAAATCAAGGGCTTGAAAGTGTGTCATCAGGCTAAGGCTTATTGGAATGAAGAATTGGTTGAGTATTGCGATCCTTCGGGCAAGCCTTACTATTGGTTGAGCGGTGTTTTCAATTGCTTGGACGATTCTCCTCAGGCGGACTATCGTGTATTGGAAAAGTCGTATGCAAGTCTTGTTCCCATGCAAGTGGATTTCACGGCTTACTCTTGTTTGAATAATATTAAAGAAAGATTTGAAGATGTTGAAGAAAGATAGTGTGATTTTTGGAGTTATTGTCTCTATTGCAAGCATTGTTCTTACGGCTGCTTTGTTGGCAGGAGTGCTGTTTGCTTTCGATTTACCTTTTAATAACAATGCGAAGTTGTTTCTTTTTTCCTTTGTGCCTGCAATCCTGCTTCTGCGTTGGTATAGCAAGTTGCAGTTTTCTAAAACGGTAAAAGGCTTGCTAACTGTTTTGTTTTTCGGATTTTGTATAATGCTTTACTCGCTTTATGCAATGGGATACTTTTCGCAAGGTTGGATTAGAAAATAGAAAACTAAGATGAAATATTACATAATTGCAGGAGAAATGTCGGGAGACTTGCATGCGTCTTTTCTAATGAAAGAGTTAAAAATCAAAGACAAAGATGCAGAGTTCCGATTTTGGGGTGGAGACAATATGATCGAGCAAGCAAACAATCAAAAGCCTGTAAAGCATATAAAGGAACTTGCTTTCATGGGTTTTGTTGAGGTTGTTGCCAATTTGAGAACGGTTTTAAGAAATCTGTCTCTTTGTAAAAAGGATATTGTTTCTTGGAATCCCGATGCTGTTATTTTAGTCGATTATCCCGGATTCAACTTACGGATTGCAAAATTCGTGCATAAACTCGGCATAAAGGTGTATTATTATATCTCTCCGCAAGTTTGGGCATGGAAGAAAGGGCGAATAAAAACCATGAAAAAGGTTTTGGATAAACTATTCGTTATTTTACCGTTTGAAAAGCCTTTTTACGATAAGCATTCCATGGAAGTAGAATATCCGGGCAATCCTTTGCTCGATGAGATTTCGCATTATAGTGCAACGCAAAACAAAGAGGAATTTCTGAAAGAGCATAATCTCGGAGCAAAACCAATAATCGCTTTACTACCCGGAAGCAGGACGCAAGAGATTAAAAAGATGCTTCCTTTGCAACTGAGTTTGGTTGAGAAGTTTCCTGAATTCGATTTCGTTGTTGCAGGAGTCAGCACTCATTCTCCTGAATTCTATAATCAATATATGGAAGAGAGTAATGCCAAACTTATATACAATAATACCTATTCTATATTGAATTCATCGCATGCAGCTGTCGTTACTTCAGGAACAGCAACTCTTGAAACAGCTCTTTTCAATGTTCCGGAAGTTGTTTGTTATAAGGCGAACCCTCTTTCTTTCATATTAGGCAAATATCTTGTTAAGATTCGCTTTATTTCATTGGTTAATCTGATTCTTGATTCTCCTGTCGTGGTTGAGCTTTTGCAGGATTTATGTAATAGAGATGATTTGGAGAAAGAGTTTCGCAAGATAACCTTTGACGAAAACAACAGAGTGGAGATGCGTTATATGTTCGGCAAGTTAAGAAACATTTTAGGGAATGCAGGAGCCTCTGCGAATATTGCAAAATACATTGTTGAAGATCTTAGAAAATGAAAAAGATAAGCTTAATTCTATTTTTTATAATCTTGTGTAGCGTTTCTGTATCTGCACAACAATTGAGAGTAAGGGTATTTTCTCAACAGAAAATCAAACAAACAAGTTTTGTTCCTTCTTTTGGAAGATACTCGGTAGAGATTGACGGCAATCTTACCCGTCTTTCAAGAACTTCAAACGTAAAACTATCTGCACTAAACGGCAAGGTTGAAATTCGTATTAACGATAGTGTTTTTGCAAATAGCGAAAAGGTAACCTTCAAGTCAGAAGGCATTAAATCCTTTTTCAGATTAAAGCCCATAGCTCCGGAAATCGCTGAAAGAAGATATGATGACGCTTTGGAAGTTTCTGTAAACGGCAACGGCAATCTTGTTTTGATAAATATAGTCGAGCAAGAGAATTACATAGCAGGAGTAGTCCAATCGGAGACTTGGGGAGCTACAAAGAACATTGACTTTTTCAAAGTGCAGGCTATTTGCTGTAGGAATTACTTATTTAGAAACAAGAACAAGCATTCAAAAGACGGCTATCACCTTTGCGATGATGTTCACTGCCAAGCTTACAAGACAAGAGCCAATCAAGCAGAAGTAACCGAAGGAGCTTACAAAAGCAGGGGCGAAATCATAGTTGATGAGAACGGAGAGTTGATTGAGACTCTTTTTCACTCAAATTCGGGCGGTCAAACGGCAAATGCTTCAGATGTATGGGGAAAAGATATTCCTTATTTGAGAACTGTGGTTGATAGTTTCTCGATCGGTTGCAAGAACTACACATGGGAAAAATATATCAAGCAAAAAGCATGGTTCAATTACTTCAAAGCAAAAGGCATAAACGTCAAAGAAGAAAGCGTAAAGCAAGAATTGTTGCATTTCTCTCAACAAGAAGGACGTAAAAAAGACATCTTGGGAATCCCTCTCACCACTATAAGAAAAGATTTCGGGCTTAAATCAACTTATTTCGACATTCAAGAGTGGGGAGGCGAAGTAAAACTGAACGGAAAAGGCTACGGACACGGAGTAGGCATGAGTCAGGAAGGAGCAATCAAGATGTGCGAAGAGGGTTATGAATATTGGCAAGTAATAGAACATTATTTCAAAGGAGCAACTGTAAATAAAATGGATTCAGAACTAAAATAGAAACGAACCTATTCTTAGAACTAAAAAAAAGATTACCTTTGCGGACTCAAAAAAACATTGATTATATGAAATTAAAATTTGGTTTCCTTAGTTTATTGTTAAGTTTCAGTTTGCTGTTATCAGGACAGGAAGAAATAAAATGGCTATCCATAGAAGAGGCTCAAGAAAAAGCTATTGCCGATAGCTCAAATGCGAAAAAGTATTTCGTAGATTGCTACACCGATTGGTGCGGTTGGTGCAAGAGAATGGACAAAGATACTTTTACAGATACGTTAATAGCAAAGCTTATCAATCATTATTTTTACCCTATCAAGTTTAATGCCGAGCAATCGCAAGATGTTACTTTCAATGGCAAGGTTTACAAAAACACAAACAAAAGAGGAGGTCGCGGAAGTGCACATCAATTAGCTTACTACTTGCTTAACAATAGGCTTTCTTACCCTTCATTTTCTGTTTTAGGCTCTGATGGGAACCTTTTGACAATCTGCCCCGGCTATCACAAAGCTCCGGAGTTTGAAATCTTTTTGGTATTTATGGGAGAGGAGTTTTACAAAGAAACAAACTTTGAAACATTTTCTAAAGAATACGTAAAAAAATATCGAGACCAAGTCTTATCTAAATTATATTCAGAATAAAATCTTCATACTTTATGAAAAGACAAAACGAAATACGCGATTTGATGCAGGCAAACATCGTTCTTGCCGTTGGTTGTACAGAACCCGTAGCAGTAGCCTTAGCTGCAGCAAAAGCAAAAGAGGTTTTGGCAGAAGAGGTTGAAAGAGTCGAAATGCTGTTATCAAAGAATATCATAAAGAATGCAATGGGCGTTGGAATACCCGGCACAGGCATGATTGGGCTTCCAATAGCTATTTCATTGGGTGTTGTATGTGGTGAAAGCTCTAAGGAATTGCAAGTATTGGAAAATGCAAAGGAAAATCTATCTGAAGCAAAGCAGTGGATGGATTCTCACAAGATAACAATACAAGACAAAGATACAAGCGAGAAATTATATATAGAATGTATATGTTATGGTAAGACATCATCATCTCGCGTAATCATTGCCAAGAATCACCTCAATATAGTACACATACAAAGAAACGACGAAATCATTCTTCAAAAGGATTTCACAGAATCAGAATCTGCTCCAACAAAAGCAAGCATTAACGACATTGCATCTTCACTTAGTTTGAGAGAAGTCTATGAATATGCAGACAAAACAGAGATCTCTTTCCTCGAATGGATAAGTGAAATGGAGAAAATCAACACTAAGATTTCCGAAGAAGGACAAAGAGGAGATTATGGTTTGAGAATAGGCAAGTGTTTGTTACAAGACAAAGACACCAATACAAGAAAGAGAATAATCGCTGCCACTTGTGCCGCATCAGATGCAAGAATGGACGGAGCAACTCTTCCTGTCTATAGTAATTCAGGCAGTGGCAATCAAGGGATTACTTGCAGCATTCCTGTAATAGAGTATGCCAAGAGTTTGAACAAAAGCAAAGAAGAAACAATCAGAGCATTGACTCTTTCAAATCTTGTATCCATATATATCAAAAACAAAATCGGACGTCTGTCTGCACTATGTGGAATTGTCAATGCTTCAATCGGCGTCGGCACTGCAATAGTTTACCTACAAGGAGGAGGATTACAGCAAGTCTGTTATGTGATAAGAAACATGATAAACACCATAACAGGAATGGTATGCGACGGAGCAAAACCAAGTTGTTCACTTAAAGTTTCAACAGGCTTGAATTCAGCTTTCGATTCTGCACTTTTGGCAATGAATAACATGGTTGTGGATCAGACAGACGGCATTGCAGAAGAAGATATCGACCGTTCGATAGAAAATCTCGGCAAAATAGGACGCTTTGGTATGGATCAGATGGACGATCTTGTCTTAGAAATAATGTTAGACAAGAGTTGCAAGCAATAAACAGCCAATACGATTTACCAAATATAAAAACGCAGAATGTCGAAACGATATTCTGCGTTTTTCTTTTCAAGATTTGTCGAAACAGATTCAAGAAACAATCCGCCAAAATCAAGTTTTAGAAAATTGAAATCAAGTTTCTAAATCAGCTCCAATCGAGATGCGTCTTGTCTTATAAAGATAAACAACAGCAAAGTAAAAGCCCAAAGCGACGAACCTCCGTAACTTAGGAATGGAAGCGGTATTCCGATAACCGGCAACAAGCCTATCGTCATTCCGATATTGACAAAGAAATGGAAGAATATGATGCTGGCAACGCTATATCCGTATATACGGGCGAATTTGCTCCTTTGACGTTCTGCCATCTTGACAAGCCTTATACATAATATCAAATACAGCAGAATAGTTAGCGAACTACCTAAAAATCCCCACTCTTCCCCTATCGTACAAAAGATAAAATCTGTATCTTGTTCTGGAACGAAGTTGTATTTTGTTTGAGTGCCGTTAAGGAATCCCTTTCCGAGAAATCCGCCACTTCCAATTGCAATCTTACTTTGGTTAACGTTATAACCGACTCCTTTCAGGTCTTCTTTCTTTCCAAGCAACACTTCTATTCTATCTTTTTGGTGTTGCTCCAATCCCTTTTCGAAAACAATATCCACTGCAAACACAAAGGCAGAAGCAAGTAAGAAACAACCCAAGAAAAGCCATATTTTTGTCTTGTGTGATTTCCTTTTGATAATATACCACAAAAGCATACACACAGCAAACAATATTCCTATCAATATATACTTATCTATCAACAATGCCAGAACGAAAAGCAATATACACAAAGCTCCGAAAATCAATACATAACTCGACAATCCTTCTCTGAAAAGTACAAAAACAAAACTCATAAACACCAATGCCGAACCTGTGTCATTCTGCAACAGAACCAACATCATAGGAATCAAAACTATGGCCGCAGCTGATAATTTTGTGCGTAATTTCTTAAAATCCGCATCTATAGAGGATAATAATTTAGCTAAGGCTAACGCAGTTGCCGCTTTGGCAAATTCCGAAGGCTGAATTCCGAAATCACCTACCCCGAACCACGACTTGGCTCCTTTTGTCTCCGAACCAATTACAAGCACCGCCACCAGCATTGCAAGAAAGATAGCATAAATCACATAAGAGGTCTGAGTGAAAAACTTAGGATCGAGAATGATTACAAATAAGGCTATCAGCAATGCCGCACCTATCCAAATGATTTGCTTTCCGTATCTGCAACTAAAGTCTAATATACTGCTATGTTCGCCATCGTAAACCGCAGCATAAATATTTATCCAGCCGAAAAATACCAATACCAAATAGATAGCAATAACCACCCAATCGAGATTTTGTATCAGATTTCTGTTTCTTCTATCCATAACCACAGCTCTTTAATCCAAACTTCCGAAACTTAGTTCTTTTTCTTTTTTACTTTGCGAACCAACGGCAATGGCTGACATGGATTTGTTTCCATGTACATCTGCTCCATCTCTTTGCGTTCTACCTCACCCTTTATATACTTTTCAATCACCAAACTCGCAATCGGAGCTGCCCAAGTACCACCACCGCCTCTTGCATTTTCTATATACACCGCCACAGCAATCTTTGGATTGGTTTTAGGTGCGAAACTGATAAACACAGAGTGGTCTTCGCCAATATTTTCTGCCGTTCCCGTTTTTCCACACACTGCAATATCATCAATCATTGCACGTCTTGCCGTACCGCCAGCCTCATGCACAACGCCCCACATTCCTTCCACAGCCAAATCCCAGTAAGATGAAGCGATGAAACTGTAATTCTTTTGGCTATACTTTACAAACTTCTCTCTCTGTTTTTCATCGCCATAGCTACGAACAAGATGCGGAGTGATATACCAGCCTCTGTTTGCCACCAAAGCAGCAAAGTTTGCCATCTGCAAAGGATTCACGCCAACCTCTCCTTGACCTATGGAATTGGAATAAATAGTATGGAAATTCCAACCAGAAGGATACCATTTATTGTAAAAAGTCGTATCGGGGATATAGCCTTTCCTAACATTCGGAAGGTCAATATCCAAACGCGTACCAAAACCCATACGTTTTGCAGCGGCATTCCAAAGCATCAAACCATACTTGCTGTCAATCTTTCCAGTATTCGGATTCGTTTGTTGCACCACTCGTTGAAACACTCTGTAGAAATAAGGATTGCAAGACATCTTTATGGCATCGCGAACATTTGTTGCAGAAGGATGACCGTGGCATCCGACAAGGCTTTTATCGCAAACAAATCCGCTGTTAGGCTGTATCACACCCATATCCAAAGCAATCAAAGCCTGAGCTATTTTGAAAATACTTCCTGGAGGATATTCCGCCATCAGCACTCTGTTGAACAAAGGTTTGGAAATATCTTCTGCCAGAGCCTTGTAGTTTTTTCCTCTCACCCTTCCAACCAACAGATTCGGGTCGTAGTAAGGTGCGGAAACAAAACAAAGGACTTCACCCGTCGAAGGCTCGATTGCAACAATGCAACCCCTTTTATTTTTCATCAAAGCTTCGGCATATTTTTGCAACTCAATGTCTATAGTGCTGTAAAGGTTCTTTCCCGAAATTGCAGCGGTATCGTAAATTCCGTCTTTGAACGATCCTTTTTCTCTGTTATGCACATCGACCATTGTGATTTTGCTTCCTTTTTTTCCTCTGAGGATTTCTTCATACGACTTCTCCAATCCGCTCATTCCGATGTAGTCTCCCTTTTTGTAATACGGATTTTTGGCAATCATATCTTCGTTTACCTCTCCTATGTAACCGAGAACGTGGCACGCAACAGACTCCGGATAATATCTTAAGGTACGCGACTGAGCGTAAAAGCCCTCATATTGATATATCTTCTCTTGAATCGGTGCAAAATCTTCCTTGCTGATTTGCTTTTCGAAGATTGACGGAGTATAAGTCGAGTATGCCCTCGCTTTTTCCATCTTTTTAATGAATTCTTCCTTTGTTATCTTCAACAGATTACAAAACTCCAAAGTGTCTATGTTCTTCACCTGACGCGGTATAACCATAAGATCGTAAACCGCTTCGTTGTAAACGAGAAGTTTTCCGTTCCTATCGTAAATCAACCCACGGGACGGATATTGCGTAACATAGCGTAAAGCATTTCTGTTGGCGAGTTCCGCATACGTATCGTCGAATATCTGCAAGTAAGCGAGTCTGCAAAGATACACAAGCCCGACAATCAAAAATATTCCTATGACAACATAACGTCTCGACGACAAAGGATTCCTCATTTTTTAACTCTGCAAAGATGAATATTTCGAATTATTTTCATACGTTTGCAAAATTACAACAAATATACTAAGAATGACACCTCTGAAAGAAAGAATATTTACGCTTGAATCAAAAGAAGATTTCGAAGAATGTTGTTTGCAGGTTTTCAAATGGCAGTATGAACGCAATGCTGTTTACAAAAAATGGTGCGAACTGCTGAATCGGAAACCCGAAAACACGACACAAAGCAATCAAATCCCCTTTCTGCCGATTTCTTTCTTCAGAACGCACAAGGTAGTCTCCTTTTCAGAAGAGCCGAAAGGCTTTTTCAAAAGTTCGGGAACGACTTCAAACCTGCAAAGCAAACATTGGATACGCGATTACGACATCTACGAACGCTCATTCACCAAAGCATTCGAACGATTCTTCGGAAAAGCAGACGATTATTGCTTTTTGGCGATGCTGCCCAATTATCAGGAGCAAGCGAACTCTTCTTTGATTTATATGATAGACCGTTTGATCAAATCGAGCCGAGCGAAAGACTCCGGTTTTTACCCTTATAAACTCGACAAAGTGGCACAACTGCTTATCGAAAACGAGGAAAAGAATATCAAAACCATACTTTTCGGAGTCTCATACGCACTTTTGGACTTGGCAGAAAAGCATACGTTCAAGCTGAAGCACACAACGGTGTTCGAAACCGGCGGAATGAAAGGCAGACGCAAAGAGATTTCGAAACGAGAGTTGCATTCCATACTTTGCAAGGCTTTTGGCACCGATTCAATCGCCTCCGAATACGGAATGTGTGAGCTTTTCTCTCAAGCGTATGCCGTTTCGGACGGTTTATTCCTTTGTCCCGATTGGATGAAAGTCATTGTCAAAGAAACCAACGACCCTTTCAGCGAATGCAAACAAGGCAAGAGCGGCATTATCAACATAATCGACCTTGCAAACATAGACTCTTGCAGTTTTATAGCAACGGAAGACTTGGGCAGAATCAACACCGACGGCAGCTTTGAGGTGCTTGGAAGAGCCGACAACAGCGTCATCAAAGGCTGTAACCTTATGTACGAAGGCTGAATTTTTACTTTGGCTGTCGGCTGTT
>DEPP01000125.1:0-523 GCA_002358835.1 Bacteroidales bacterium UBA3389 | reverse complement strand
CGGCTGACGCAGTTTGAAATTTGCCAAAAGCCGATTGCCGACTGCCAAAGTAAGGAAAAAAATCCACAAACTTATTATCAAAAATTTTTCGCTTACTGATACTATGTGTTTCATAAGGAGAAACAGTTTGTTTCACGAAGAGAAACACTTTGTTTCAGTAAGAGAAACACATTGTTTCACAAAGGGAAACACATTGCATAACTTACTTTGCGACTTTGCGAACTTTGCGAGAGATTATTTTGTCGGTTTATGAAAGTTTTATACCTTTGTGGGCAAGTTATTAACCTTTAAAAAGGAAGATGAAAATGAATAAAATAAAGATTTTTAGTTTGATTGCAGTATTTACTTCGTTATTTGTTGGCTTTGAAAAATTGAATGCAAAAGATGTAAGTAAGTTTAAATGCCTTAAAACCTTAAAGGGACATTCATATGGTGTCTTGTCCGTAGCATATAGTCCCGATGGCACAAAAATAATCAGCGGTTCGTATGATGAAACCATAAAGATATGGGATGCAAACACAGG
>DEPP01000050.1:27361-29551 GCA_002358835.1 Bacteroidales bacterium UBA3389 | reverse complement strand
GCCAACTGAGCTACATCGGCATACACTATATCAAACTTTCAAATATCTCTCACCTCACTTCTCCGAATTGCGACAAACTCGTAAAAGAAATCCTCATCACAAAACCTCGATTCGTTTCTCAAATGCGTTTGCAAAGATACGTCAAAACTTTATTCCCACCAAATATTCTTATATTTTTTTTCCATCTTTTTATATAACTTGCTCATTTCTAATTGCAAAAATTTTATCTTATTTTCTCATTTTTCACTTTATTTTGTGGAAAATCTATATAAAATTCCGACTGAAACAATCAAATCCCATTATATTTTACGATGAGTAAACACTAATTCTTTCAATTCAGCTTCTATTTTTTCACCATTTTCTTTTTCCAAAACCAAATATCCGTAAGCGTTTACATCAACTGCTTTTGCACAAATCTCTTTTCCTTTATATATATAATAAGCAAATACATCCCTATACAACAAACAATCCAAATAATCCGCCTTTATCACATCTATCTTTCCTGATTTCAGTTGTTCATATCTTTGAAACAAACAAACCAAAAGCTGATTCAATAACTCTTTTAGGTCATATTTGCAAGCTGTCTGTAAGCACAAAGATGTTGGATTTGGTGCATCTACGAAATCAGTCTGATTAACATTCAGACCTATTCCGCAATAAACACAATCAAGCGAAGTTCCCACGATTTTATTGTAGATTAGACAACCGCACAACTTTTCTTTACCTATATATATATCATTAGGCCATTTTACAAACACCTCATCATCTACATACATTCGAACGAAATCGACTACAGCCAAAGACAAGGCTTGCATCAAATCAAACTGCCTATCGACCGTAAGAAAATCCGGCCTTAACAAAAAGGAAAACGTAAGATTTTTTCCATCTTGCGTTTCCCATTTATTAGTTCCCTGTCCTTTTCCTTCGTATTGTCCATCGGCTACAATCACATAACCTTCTGGCAAATCTTCCCTTTCCGACAATTCTATCAAGTCGCTTTGGGTCGAAGCAGTATATCTTCTTCTATCTATATAGAATTTCACTTCTGTTATCTGAGATTGAGTATCAAATTCACCATACCCGTTTCTCGTTTCAACAATCCATCACCATCTCTGTACATAAGCACCCAAACATACGAGCCATTAGGAGCAAAATCTACTCCATTCACTTTTCCGTCCCATCCTTTCTCCTTTGGCGATGAAACAAATATTCTGTCACCATTGCGAGAATAAATACTCAACTCATACTCTGTTTCGAATGCAAACACAGGTCCGAACATCGAATTAACATCTCCCGAACCCGGAGTAAAGGAATTTGGCATCCAAAGTGTGAAGTCAGGTCGAATTTGAACAGTTCCGTATGCTGTATCCGGACAATTAGCTTCATTGAATGCAATCAAACGCACTTGATATGTTGCCGTATCGCTCGATGAATAAGACACAATACCATAGGAAGCTGTTGAAGTCTGTCCATCTCCAAAATCCCATATTCTCGAATAAGAATTAACTGTCAAATCTTGATATTCCACATCAGGTTCTGAAAGAGTTGTCTTCGTAGGAGTAAGTCTCAAAGCAGCCTTCACTGAAGGTATTACTTTAACCAAAACATTGGCACTCGCCTTACAAGTATGCTGATCTGTTATTTCCACACTATATCTTGTCGTTGTTGTAGGAGAAACCTGCGGTTCTCTGACATTTGCATTTGCGGCAAGGGTTGCATCATAAGGTTCAGAAGTCCAAACATATTGAACAGCCTCATCAGTTGTCAAAGTTACCATATCTCCAACACAGATATTGTCTTTATCCGCTGCCGCAACAGCTTGAGCATTGTTGATTCTGAATGTTACCGAATCTTCCAACACTCTACCGCAACCATCTGTAACAGTTACCAAAACCGTCATCGGATTTACAACAGGCACTGTATTTTGTTGCTCGGTTTGTTCATTACCATAAGACCACTGATATTGCAAATCTCCGATCTCACCCTCGATTTCTATTTTCAATTCTTCATTCACCGGTAATACATCGCCACAATAAACAATGTCATCTGTTATCTCCTGCCAACCATCAGGTGTTTCTCTTTGAAGTTTATGAGTAAGAGGAATTGGAGCAATCATTTCGATACTCAAAGTATCACGAGCTGCACAATCGTTCACTTCTTCGGTCATAATCACAAGCGTTTTCACATCCG
>DEPP01000050.1:24883-27323 GCA_002358835.1 Bacteroidales bacterium UBA3389 | reverse complement strand
CATCCCCCGGAGCATCGTTTGGATTTTCCAAAAACTTAATTCTTAAATGTGCCGCCGTATCTCCTTCGTTAAATGTCAACATTGCACCTGCAGGATTGCCTTGCAAGTCGAGCAATTCATAGTCCTCTCCTTCCACTGCATCACCTCCTTGAAATACTAACATATGTGTTTCTCCGTCTGTTGCAGGACGATTGATGTACATCGAAACATCATAATAATCACATCCCTTTACAAATTGACCTGGATTTGCTCCCGATGTCGGCGTTGAAGCATCAGGATGAGACAATGAAAATTCATCTATTCTGAATGAGTTTGCAGACAAATAAACTGCAGAATTGAAACTCCAATCTCCAACATCACATGTAGCCAACTCCATTTTGTAAATTCGACAAGGCACAACATTTACCGTAGATGTGGAAAGTTCGGTTGTGTATCCGTTCATTTTACAATTATTGTTGTCATTCATTCTGTGATATTGCGTATTTGTCAAAACACAATTTGATGCACTACCTGCAGAAATTCCGTTGTTAACGGTGTTTATCATAACCGGCAAATCAGTTCCCGGAATCAACGCAATATTTGTATACTGATAAACCACGCCTTCGTTTGTGATAAGTTGTCCGTTCTCATCATAAGGTCCTGAAATAAAGAATCCGAACACATCGTTAAAGCTTGAACAAACATAATCAGGATATTCTTCTGATGCAAAGCTGTATTTGAACGACACTTGTTCACCCGAAGGAATGAAATCGAACTGTAGCACTGCCACATCATTCATCGTCTGAGTATTTCCCGAACTTCTAAGTGCACTTGTCAAAGCTGGAGATTTATCATCACCATCACAAGCAGGGCTTATATGACTACCCGTTGTGCCGGAGAAAGTTCCACTTGCCGCATCTTGACAATCCCCAGTTGCCATTACAATTCCCCCTGCCACAGGCATATTGTTTCCAGTCGTCGTTGGATTGGTAAAAGTACCGATTGCATTGCTATTGATAGTCGGTTGACCATTAAATCGACCATTAAATATAACAACACCCCCACCAGAGAAGTGTTGATCCAAAAGAGTAGTAACACTCATCCCGTTAGCCGAAGTTACGCTGACCTGAGCTTGAGCAAATATCGTTACCGACAATAACATCACCAATGCTAAAAATCCTTTTCTCATCTTTCTTTTAAGATTAAAATTAAACAAAATCCCGCTTTCTCCCCCCTTCTTTTGAAACCTAAGACACTGAAACTTGTCATTTCGTTCGCAAAAGAACACAATATTTTTTGAAAGTGCTAAATTAGTACAAAAAAATCAACTACACAAATTTTATCATCAAAATTATTTTTGTACCTTTGCTCAACAAACTTTTTGAAATCAAAAACAACAACATATGTTTACAAAGAAAGCACTGATTTTATCGTTTATAATTGCACTGATTGCAACATCTTGCACTCAGCAACCGCCTATTCCGAAGCCTAAGACTTATTTACGATTATCCGTTGACAAACCTCAATACATTGAATTTAAGGACGACGCACTTGCATTCAGCTTTCAATATCCCGATTATGGGAAAATAGTACAATTAAACAGCGATTCAAAAACAAGCAAATGGTTTAACATCGATTTCGAACGCTATGGTTTTGAAGCCAATGTTAGTTATATTCCAATCAAATCAGACAGTTCGTTGGCTTATATGGTCAATGACTGCTATACTTTTTTGGATAAGCACAAAAAATTCTCATCCGGCATAATCGAAAGACAATACGAAGACAGCGAAGCAAAGGTATATGGAACCGTATTCGAAATCAAAGGTAGCGAAGTCGTATCTCCATATCAATTTTACTTGACAGACAGCAATCAACACTTTGTCCGTTTGGCTCTGCACTGCAAAACAGCACCGAATAACGATTCTTTGGCTGCATACATCGAAAGAATACAAAACGATTTGAACCATTTGATCACCACATTTCGTTGGAAGAATTAGGTAAATCGATATATTAGGAATCAGAATCAAGATTTATAGAAAATCAAAACGGCGTTTCATTGCTTACGAAACGCCGTTTCATTTTTTTCAAAACAAAGAAACAATTCAACGAAATCAAACTTCAGCCGAACGAATCGAAGAAAAACATTATCTTTGCAAAGTTTTAGTCGATTTTATATGGAGTTTGGAAAGGTTTATCTTTTTCCCACGCCGATTGCAGAGGGAAATACCGAAGGTCAGTTGCCGAACGAGAATTTGCAACGGCTCAAAGAGTGTGATGTTTTCGTTGTTGAGGAGTTGAGAACGGCGAGGCGTTTTTTGCGAAAGGCGGGTTACAAGCGTGATTTTGCAGATGTGGAGTTTTTTATCTTGAACGAACATACTTTGAATGAGGATTTGTCGCCTTGCATTGCTTTCTTGCGTGAGGGGAAATCGGTGGGCGTTATGTCGGAAGCCGGCTTGCC
>DEPP01000050.1:8257-24855 GCA_002358835.1 Bacteroidales bacterium UBA3389 | reverse complement strand
CTTTGTGTCAGAGAGAGGGATTTGAGGTTATTCCGCTTTCGGGTCCGAGTTCGCTGATGATGGCTTTGATGGCAAGCGGCTTCAATGGGCAATCGTTTGCCTTTGTCGGCTATCTGCCTGCGGAAAAGTCTGCTCGCAATAAACGTATTCGTGAGTTGGAAACCCTTGTGTACCGATTTAATCAAACGCAAATCTTTATAGAAACTCCTTATCGCAACGATCATTTGTTGGAGAGTTTGATTGAAGTGTGTTCGAATGGCACTATGTTATGTGTGGCTTGCGATATAGGGGGAGAAAGTCAGAAGATTGTTTCGAAAAGCATTGCCGAGTGGAAACAAAGTAAGTTTTCGCTACATAAAAAGAATACTGTATTTTTGTTAAGCAAGTAAATATTTTCACAAATGAACAAACCGTTGGCTGAAATCCTGCGTCCGCAGTCGTTAGATGAGTATGTGGGACAAAAACACTTGGTGGGAGAAGATGCAATCTTGCGTAAGGCGATTGAGAAGGGTGATATTCCGTCTATGATTCTTTGGGGACCGCCCGGAGTCGGCAAGACAACTCTCGCAAACATTATTGCCGATACGCTTTCTGTGCCTTTCTATAATCTTAGTGCTATAAATAGTGGTGTGAAAGATGTTCGCGAGGTGATTGAACGTGCGAGTAAAACGGCTAATGCTGTTTTGTTTGTTGATGAAATCCACCGTTTTTCTAAGAATCAGCAGGATTCTTTGCTTGGAGCGGTGGAGCAGGGTATTGTAAGGCTGATTGGTGCTACTACGGAGAACCCTTCGTTTGAGGTTATCTCACCTTTGTTGTCTCGCTGTCAGGTTTACGTTTTGCGTTCGTTGGAAAGAGAGGATTTGATTTCTATTATAGACAGAGCTGTTGCTTATTATGCTCAAACGGAACAAAGGACTGTAACAATAAAAGAGTGCGAGGCTTTGCTGAGGATTAGCGGCGGCGATGCGAGAAAGCTGATGAATGCTTTGGAACTTGTTGTTGCTCAATTCAAAGGTGATTGTGTTATCGATAATGCTACGGTTTGTTCTATTGTTCAGCAGAATTTGGCTACTTATGATAAGAAAGGGGAACAGCATTACGATATTATTTCGGCTTTTATCAAGAGTGTGAGAGGCTCAGACCCTAATGCGGCGGTGTATTGGCTTGCAAGAATGATTGCAGGAGGGGAAGATCCGTTGTTTATTGCAAGGCGTATGATTATTTTGGCTTCGGAGGATATTGGGAATGCGAATCCTAATGCTTTGTTGTTGGCTAATGCGTGTTTTGATGCGGTGAATAAAATCGGTATGCCTGAGGGGCGTATCATTCTTTCGCAGACTGCGGTTTATCTTGCAACGAGTCCGAAAAGCAATTCGACTTATCTTGCTATCGGTAAGGCGTTGGAGTTGGTTGAAAAAACGGGAGATTTGCCTGTACCTTTGCATTTGAGGAATGCTCCTACGAATCTGATGAAGCAAATAGGCTATGGAAACGATTATATGTACTCTCACGATTATCAAAATCACTTCGTGCAACAGCAATTTATGCCTGATAGTTTGCAAACTCTTGAGTTGTATTCGCCAAGCGACAATCCGAGAGAACAAAAGACAAGAGAGGATTTGCGAAAGATGTGGTTCGGTGTTTACAAATATTGATTAGACGTATGAAAAGGGTGATTGATTTCTTGTCGGCTTTGAATCAAAACAATAATAAGGTATGGTTTGATGAGCATAAGCAAGATTATAAGGATGTAAAAGCTTATTTCGATAAATTCGTTCTTGATTTGGTTGAAGCGATTTCTGATTTCGATGAAACGATTTATGGTTTGAGTGTGAGCGATTGCACTTATCGGATTTACAGAGATGTGAGATTTTCCAAGGATAAGACGCCTTACAAAACTCATATAGGAGCTTATATTTGTCCGAAAGGAAAAAAATCCGGTCTTGGGGGATATTATTTTCACGTTGAGCCGTTTGGCGGGCGTTATCTTTCGTCTCATCTTTTGGCAACGGGCGTTGTGTGTATGCCGAACGATGTTATAAGAAGTATAAGGGAAGATGTGTTTGCTTTGAATGGTGAGTTTGAAGATGCTATTGCCGAGTGTAAGGGCTTTGAACTTGATTTGGAGAGCATGATGAAGAAGATGCCAAAGGATTTTCCTAAGGATTGCGGTATCGAGGCTTTGAAATTGAGGGATTTTCTTATGGTTAAAAATATAGATGAGGACTATTTGTTGAAGCCGAACTTGGTTGAAAGGCTTGCAAAGGACTTTTCGAGCACTCGTAAGTTTAAGGAATTTATCAATAGGGCTGTTTCGGCTTCGGGAGAATAGGTATGCAGGGATTAAGATCAATTTTCATAGATCCGTTTTCTTCGGTTAAGGACAATACTATTGTGTTTGAGCCTGCTCTTACTTCGTTTGAGGATAATCTTATCTTGGCTCCTATGCAGGGTTTGACGTCTTTGTATTTCAGAAAGGCGTTTCATTATTGTTTTCCTTTGTGTGCGGATTATGCTGTCAGTCCTTTTATTTCTCTTACGGCAGGTGAGCTTAACGCTTCGAGCAGAAAGTTTCGCGATGTGACGATTGAGGCTAACAAAGATTCGTTGCGTGTTGTTCCTCAGTTGATTGGGAGTGATGCAAAGGGTCTTGCAAAGTATGCGGACTTGCTTTTTGATATGGGGTATGCTCATGTGAATTTGAATTTGGCTTGTCCTGCCAAGTTGGCTCTTAAACACAATCGCGGCAGTGCTTTGTTGAAAGATTTGAAGTCGCTTGAGGGTTTATTGAAGTCTTTGACCAAAGAGTTGAATGGTGGTTTGAGTGTGAAGATTCGTATTGGCTACGATTCGAAACAAGAGTTGGGTGATTTGATTGGGCTTTTGAATGATTTGCCTCTGCATTCTGTTATTGTTCACCCTCGTTTGGCTGTTCAAATGTATGAGGGTTGTTGCGATTATGAGGCGTTTGAGTTGCTTGCTTCGTCTTTGCGTCATCGTCTTGTTTACAATGGGGATATTAATACGCCGAAAGATTTTTTTGAAATCAAGAATCGTTTTCCTCAAATCAAGGATTATATGGTTGGACGTGGCGTTTTGAAAGATCCGCTTTTGTTTGCAAAAATCAGAGGCTTGAATTTCGCCGAGAATGTCTTGGAGTTGTTCTTCTTGAAGTTGGAGGAATTTTATTTGAAGGACTTTTTGGAGGTGGAAGACTTGAATGCCTTACCGCAATACAAGAAGGAGAAAACAGAAAAAGCCCTTTCAGATAAAATGAAAGAGCTTTCGAGTTATTTATTTCCTGATTTATTTTCGCAAATCGCCGCTTGCAAGGACGTAAACGAGATTAACGCTATCGTATCTCGAAGGTTCCAATAACGTTATGGTCTTGGTAGCGTCCTAAGAACTTGATTTGTTTCAGTGTTGTCAGATATAGGGTTCTGAAGAAAGGCATTTTGTTTTTCTTTGTATCGTATGCCTTACTCCAACGGTAGCTTCCGTCTGAGAAGATTTGAACGAAGTTTACTTGTGTGCGGAGTTTGTCTGCGTTATAGCACTTTTGAGCTAAGAAAGCGTTGTCTTCGTAGTTTTTTATGTGATCATTGAACATTATATAGATGCCATAGCGGTCTCTTGTCATGCCAAAGGAGTTGTAAGCTTCGAATCCTGCCACGTCTTTTTGACGTTTAGGTATGTAAGCGTTACCACTGATCATTCCGTGCTTGTCTATGTTTGTTATTATCAAGTCTCGGTAATATACTGCTTCTTCTCCGGTTGGCTTATCCCCTCTTCTCTTTGGCGGAATGATGTGTGAGATGAATTTTTGTTCGCCTATCATTATCAAATTGCCACCTACCATTGGCACAAGGGCTTTTATGTGTGCTGTCATATCGCTTGGTTTTGGCAATCCTTCTTTTACCATTGCGTCATTCTCATATTCTTTGAACTCTGCGGTAGATGATTGTTTCAAATAGCCTCTTCGTGCATCGTACATAAAGCTATAGGTTCCCATTGCTTGTGTTGGCTTATCGTTTGCTGTGCCATAGTATCCTGCCATGAAGTAATCGCCTTCCATATTGAAGGCTGTCTTTATTGAAGTAGGCCATGCTTTTTCCAATTGCTCTTCATAGGTTCTTTCTTCGTAGTTTGTGAGCCATACAAGGTGGGCTTTATCGTCTGTATGCTTCACTTTCTTTGCCTTAGAGTAAGAACGAACAGCCAAAAGCACCTCTGTACCGTTGTTGCTTACGCTTATGTCTTCCATTTCGTAAGCATCGTTGTTGATATTCAGCTTATGGTCTTTTTCCCACAAGACGTTCATTCGCTCATCGTAAACTCTGACGTTGGCAATCTTTGCACCGCTTTCGTCTTTGTTGAAGAAACAGAATGCCATCTTGGTTTTATTTTCCGAGAAGTTGAACAGGTATGGTTTTTCGCCTTCTTCTGCAAAGTATTTGAAGACATTAATTTTTTGAGGTTTGTCCATAAGACGCATATCTCTCAAATGGAAATATTGTGTGTAAAGATGTGCTGTTCCGCTCTTTTCTGTGGATACGTTCTTTTTTGAACTGCCTTTTTTTGCAACAGGTTTGTCTTCGATTATTCTACTAAGAACAAATCCTACACACTCACCTGCTCGCCATGTTTGTTCGATTTGGAAAGATTGATGAGGGAAATCTATCTTTACAACCTTTTCTACGTTGCCTGCTTTGTCTGTTCTAGCAAAGTAATACTGCAATCTGTTTTCGCCTTGTCCTATATACTCATCAAGACAATACCATAAATAAAAGCCAGAATTATCTTCTGCAACTATCTCTGCTGCTTTGCAATCGTCCAATATGTCGTAAAATCGTTCACCCCATTGAATATCCATTTGTGCAAAGGCGTTTGAGAATGTCAATACCGCAATTAAAATTACTAAAATCCTTTTCATCGTCTATAATTCTTCATTTTGAATTGGCAAATATACGATTTTTTTTAATCTTGATTAAACTTCTGTGTTTTTTGTTGTCAAAAGGTAGTGTTAAAATAAAAATAGGTATTGAATATGATGAGTTGTAAAAGGGTCGTAACGCTGTTTTTTGTGAGCGTTTTATTGATTGCTTTTGGAAATGTAAAGGAAGTGAATGCCCAATCTGCAAAAGGCAGTGTAAAAGGTATTGTTATTGATGCACAGAGTGAAGAAAAATTGCAATATGTTAATGTTGCAGTTCTTCAAACCAAAGATAGCAGCATGGTAAACGGTGTGATAACGGACCAAAACGGTAATTTCTCAATCAAGAATCTTCGTTATGGAAAGTATATCGTAAAATTCAGTTTTATAGGATACAGAGACGTATTCAAAAACGTTGAAATCAAATCTACGAATCTTGATTTGGGTACAATAGAATTAAGAACTGCAAGCGAAATATTGGAAGGCGTTGAAATTGTTGCCGAACGTCAAATGATGGAATACAAGCTTGACAAGAGGGTTATCAACGTCGATAAGAACATTGTTTCGGTTGGCGGTTCTGCCTCCGATGTTTTGGAAAATGTTCCTTCAGTTTCTGTTGATGAAGAAGGAGAAGTGAGCCTTAGAGGCAACTCTAACGTTAAGATATTGATAGATGGGAAACCTTCTGAGTTGCTTGGTAACGACCTTGCAAGCGTTTTGGCTCAGATTCCTGCATCTTCTATTGAAAATATCGAGGTTATAACCAATCCTTCTGCGAAATACGATCCTGAGGGTATGAGTGGTATTATCAATATCAAATTAAAAGAAAAGGGAAATGCAGGTCTGAATGGTAATGTAAACGTTTCTGCCGGCAGTTCTTTGGAAAAATTCATGCCAAGAACAAACGGTTCGGCTTCTGTAAGCTATTCGACAAAGAAATTCGGATTTTCTGCTTCTATTGACGGAAGATATAACGAGAGAGGCAGACGTCAGGATAATATGAAGATATTGTACGGAGATACTCCTAAGAGTTTGGAGGCTTGGATGAGAAGTAAGAGAGATGGTTCTGAGAAAGGTTGGAGCGAAGGTGTTAAATTGGGATTCGATTGGTACATCAGTCCGAAGCAAACTTTGACTTTGGGGTATAATGGTAGAGGACACAAAAGCCCTTCGGACAATAACGTGGTTCATAACATGAATATCATCGATTCTATGAGCATGAGAAGTCTTGATCAGATAACTAAGGGTAACGATAAAGGACAATTTCATACTTTTTCTTTGAATTACCAAAAGAAATTCAACAAACCCGATCAGGAATTGATGATTGATGCAAATTGGAACTTGGGACGTTTCAACAGAGAAAGTACTCAGAAAATCGATTACTTTAATGATATTTTCGACAACAATTTTGAATTCGACAAAAAGGACGTTACTGCAAGCAGAAACAACAGAGCCGTTGTCAATGTGAATTATTCTCATCCTTTTACCGAAAATCTGCGTATGGAAACGGGGTACAACCTCCACTACAGCAAGAGAAATTCGGCTTATGACTACTTCTGGAACGGAGAAACTTCGAAAGATGACAGCATAAGCTACGAATTCGAATCTCAAGAGTTTATTCATGCTCTTTATGCAACATTCGGTTATACTTATGGCAAATGGAGCGGACAGTTAGGTTTGAGAGGAGAAATCGTTAAGAGCAATGCGGTTAAGCGAATGATGTATGACGATGATATTCCATTCGAAAAGGATTATATTTCACCATTCCCAACTTTACATTTATCATACCAAATAACACAAACACAATCTGCTCAATTCTCTTACTCACGTCGTATCAACCGTCCTAACATGTGGACGATGATGCCTAACGTTGACTTGTCAAATCCTGAGCATATCAGATTCGGAAACCCTGACATAGATCCGGAATACACCAATGCAATAGAACTCGGTTATTCAAATATTTTCCCGAAAACAACATTGTTTACATCGGTTTACTATCGTCAAACAAGCAATCGCATATCTTGGTTTAATTTCCTTTGGACTGAAGAAAATGCAAGAAGATATGGCTTTGATTGGGTATTGGATGTTGCCGGCGATGAGGTGGATAAAGGCAAGGTGGCAATGACAAGTTTGAATATTGCCAATAGTTATAACTATGGAATCGAGTTAATCATCGACCAACAGATAACCAAATGGTGGAAAGTTAATCTTAACGCAAACTTCTTTGGAAGCTATACCGATGCAACCTTGATAAATGACAATGAAATAAACTCTTTCAATTGGGATGCAAAGCTTAACTCGACTATGAACCTGCCTCAGTCGTGGGTAATTCAGTTTTCAGCACAATATTTTGCACCAAGAACAACAATACAAGGAAATCAGGCTTATTTCTTCTACTCAGACATAGCAGTAAAAAAGTCTTTGAACAAACGAGCTACAATATCGCTAAGAATCTCTGACCTTATGCGTACAGCAAGACGAAAAGGCAAAACTGTAGCAGACGATTACACTTCATTCAACTTTGGAAGGCCTTACAGAAATTCAATTATGCTTAATTTCAGCTACAGATTCGGCGACAGCATGCCAAAACCTCCGCAAAAGAGAGCAAAACGCCTTGATGACGGTAGCGGAAGCGAAAATGCAGGAGCAGAAGGCGAAGAATAGATGAAAGTATTTGATATAATTCGAAAGCAATATGTCGAACTTACTCCCGAGGAGAAAGTTCGACAATATTGTATTCATACGCTTATAGAGCAGTATGATTATCCTAAAACTGCGTTTGCTGTTGAGGGAAGTCTGATTGTAAATTCGATGACAAGGCGTTTCGATGTACTGATTTACGATAGGGCATTAAAGCCTTTTATGATTATCGAATGCAAACGTCCCGATGTGGAACTGTCTCAAAAAACCATAGACCAAATTGCCGCTTACAATCACATAATTCAAGCACCCTATCTGATGATAACCAATGGGAAAAGCACCTATATTTTGAATTACGAAAACAGAACCTATAGTTTTTGCGAGCAAATCCCACATTATGATAACAAAGCAGAAAGATAAAGAAAACGATTCTTGATTTTAGCAAAATAACTCTTTGTTTTATGTCAACGAAACAAAGAGTTATTTTTTTGTTTTCAAGATTCGTTTTTACGTTTCTATTTATGCAGTGGTTTCTTCATTAAATTCGTTGTTCAGATATTGTTGCAATTCAGTAAGAGTCAAGCCTTGAGTTACGTTTCCTTGCTTTGCCACCGAAATTTTTCCTGTTTGCTCACTTACGATTATGGAAATAGCATCGGTTTGTTCTGTTATACCTATTGCAGAACGATGTCTCAACCCCATAGAAACGGGAATGCTTTGATTGTTGCTTACAGGCAAGATACAGCGTGCTGCTTTTATTTCTCCCTCTGCTATGATTAATGCACCATCGTGAAGAGGCGTATTTTTGAAGAAAATAGTCTCTAAAAGCTGACTGCTGATTTGAGAATTAAAAACCTCACCCGTTTGAATGATATTTGTAAGCGGATTACTCTTGCAAATAACAATCAATGCACCTGTAAGAGTTTGCGACATATGTCCGCAAGCTTGAACGATAGGTGTTATATCCAATTTGATTTTTTCAGATTTGGTTTTGGCAAAAAGTCTATTCAAATATCCTTTTTTTAGCGAGTGAGAGCCCAATCGCAAAAGGAATTGTCGGATTTCTGTTTGAAAAATAACCACAAGTGCAATAACTCCGACCGAAATGAACTGTCCGATTATCTCACTGAGGAGTTTCATCTCCAAAAAAGTAACAACCTTCCACGAAAAGAAAATCAACAAAAATCCTATGAAGATACTTACTGCATTTGTTCCTTTTAACAGTTTGTAAAGATAGTAAAACAAAAATGCTACAAAGCAAATGTCTATCACATCTATGATTCTGAATGCGGGTAACCCACTCAATACTGCTGAAATTATCATTTTGAGTTCGTGTTATAAAGATTAAATAATTTGATACAATTTTTTGCTATTGCCACATCGTGAACCCTAAGAATATTTGCCCCATTTTGAAGAGCAAATGCGTGAAGAAAACTGGTTTCATTCAAGACTTCTTCGGGTGTCTTGTCAAGTGGTTTGTATATCATGCTTTTTCTTGAAATTCCTGTCAAAATCGGAAGGTTGAATATTTCGAATTCTTTTTGTCGGCTCAGCAGTTCGTAATTCTGTTCTATCGTTTTGCCAAAACCGAAACCAAGGTCCAATACAATATCTTTTGCTCCGAGTATTCTCAAACGTTCCAGCCGTTCTGAAAAATACTTACAAATATCCATAAAAAGATTGTTGTAATTTGTACTTTTTTGCATACAATCGGGCTTTGCAGGCGTATGAGTCAGTATATACGGAACTTGAAGCGATGCAACAGTATCGAACATCTTTTCATCAAAACTTCCACCCGATATATCGTTGATTATATCTGCACCTTCGTTTATTGCAGCAATACAAACCTCGCTCCAAACCGTATCAATCGAGATAGGAACGTTCGGAAACTCGCTTTTGATAAACCTAATTGCAGGAATCAATCTCCGGATTTCTTCTTCGACAGGAACCAATTCCGCACCCGGTCTTGTCGAACAAGCTCCAAGGTCTATTATATCTGCTTTTTGGCAAACTATTTCTTCGATTCTCCGCTTTGCAGACTCCAAACAATTGTATTTTCCACCATCATAAAAAGAGTCATCCGTCAGATTGACAATTCCCATTACGACAGGGGTAGAGAGATTCATTATTTTTTTACCGCAAATAACTGTTTTGTTTGACGAATTGTTTGTAAATTTGCCGTGTTCTATCATTACAATGATTTTTTACGAAGCAAAAATAATAATTTTATGCAAAACACGAGTTCGCAATACGACAATATTATAAAGATAAGCCGTAAATTGTTTGAAGAAAAGCTGAGTGATTACGGTGCTTCTTGGAGAATTTTAAGACTTTCTTCACTTACCGATCAGATATTTATAAAAGCAAACCGCATTCGCAGTATCCAAGAAAGCGGAGTAAGATTGGTGGATGAGGGAGTTTTTGATGAGTTCATCGGAATGATAAATTACGGCATCATAGCATTGATTCAAATCGAATTGAGTGGCGAATCATTGGATAAGGAATTGAAAAAAGAACGTGCACTCGAACTTTACGACAAATATGTCTCACAAACAAAGTCGCTGATGGAAAGAAAAAATCACGATTATTCGGAAGCGTGGAGACAAATGAGGGTAAGTTCGATAACCGATCTTATTTTGATGAAAATATTACGCCTAAAGCAAATCGAGGATAACAATGGCAAGACAATTGTCAGCGAAGGCGTCGATGCGAATTACTCAGACATTATAAACTATTCTGTATTTGCTTGCATAAAACTTTCATAGAGACCAATGGAATCAAAAACAATGAAAATAATCAGTACTATACTTAGAGCGATATTTGGGGCTGTTTTCATATATTCGGGTTTTGTCAAAGCGGTTGACCCTTGGGGAACGGCGTATAAAATAGAGGATTATCTGTCTGCCTTTTCCATGAGCGGGCTTGCAGATTTCATTCCTTGGTTACCTATAGTTGCATCTATTCTGCTTTGTTGCATGGAGTTCATGATAGGAGTTCTTATCTTCTTTGGCTTTTACCGCAAACCGATTAAAATAGTTGCCGCCGTAGTTATTGGATTCTTTACCGTGCTTACGCTTGTCGATGCTATAACCAATCGAGTGGATGATTGCGGTTGCTTTGGAGATGCAATAAAACTTACTAACTGGGAAACCTTTTGGAAAAACGTGGTATTGGATGTTATATTAGCTTTCATATTCCTTTGCGAGAGAAAAATAACTTTCGCAAAATCGAAAATTAATTCAAATTTACTCACTCCATTATTTTCAGTTTTGATTTTGTCTTTTTCAATCTATAGTTCGATTTATGAACCTGTCATTGATTTTCGCCCATGGGAAATCGGCAATCAAATGGTTCCCGTTGGTGATGATATGACTCCGCCGAAGAGTTATGCGACTTACAAAAACAAAGCAAACGGTCAGGTGAAGGAATTCAATACAGAGGAACTTATGAAAGAGTATGAGCAGAATCCGAACTTTGCAACAGATTGGACTTTTGTCGACTCAAGGGTTGTAAACACTAATACGGTTGCTGCAGACGGCTTTTCATTGCAGGCAATCGGCTTTGAGGAAGATGAAACTATGGATATATTATCCGATACAACAAGCGATTTGTATATGATTACAACATACAACGTGCTGAATGCTTCAGACAAAGGAATGAAACGTGTATCCGAATTTGCGAATCGTGCATTGGGAACAGGTGCAAGGGTCATTTTGGTTACAGCTTCTTCACAAGAAAATTGTGCAACATTCAACGAAAAATATAATCTTTCAAACATATTGTTCTACTCTGCGGATGATAAATCCATAAAGACGATTCTGCGTTCCAATCCGGGAATTATCAAAATCGTAAGGGGAAAAGTGGATAACAAATGGTCGTGGAGAAACCTTCCTGACAAAGATACATATTTCTCAAACAAAGAGTAATATCGTTTCAATCAAGCATAATCGGAGTAAAACTTTCAAATATTACCCATGTTTCAATATGTGATTCGAAAAATCGGCTATGGACTATTGGTGATGTTGGGGGTTATCACTCTGATATTTGCTTTGTTCAACATACTTCCAGGAGATCCTGCACGGATGATGCTTGGGCAGAATGCAGATCAAGAAAGCATAGATATGATTCACAAAGAACTTGGATTGGATAAGCCTTTGCCGATTCAGTATCTTGATTACCTCAACGACCTAAGCCCTATCGGAATGGATGAAGATGGAAAATTTGGTTTCAAAGCACCGAATCTGAGACGTAGTTATCAATCGGGAAAGACTGTGGCTTCGATTCTTGGCGAGAGTTTCCCGAATACGATTCTGCTTGCTTTGATCAGCATTGCGTTTGCTTTTGTTGTAGGGGTTACACTCGGTTCTTTGGCTGCAATATACAGCGATACATGGCTTGAAAAAGCGATTCTGCTGCTAACCTCTTTCGGAATGAGTCTGCCGTCTTTCTTTGCTGCAATTCTGATTGCTTGGTTCTTCGCATTCGTTCTTGCTGATTATACGGGTTTATCGATGTTTGGAAGTCTTTATAGCGTGGATGATTTTGGCAATGGCGAATATATCGATTTGAAAAACTTGATTCTGCCCGCTCTTACCTTGGGAATAAGACCCCTTTCGGTGATATGCGAGCTTACAAAAAGCACTATGAAAGAGGTTTTGCAACAAGATTATATCCGAACAGCAAAAGCAAAAGGTTTATCAAAATTTCAAATCATCAAAAATCATGCTTTGAGAAATACACTCAATCCCGTGGTAAGCTCTATCAGCAGTTGGTTTGCATCACTCATTGCCGGAGCGGTTTTTGTCGAGTATATATTCGATTGGAAAGGCGTTGGAGTGGTCATAGTCGATAGTTTGGAGAAATATGACTTTCCTGTGCTTATGGGGACGTTGATTGTGATTTGTGTTATGCTGATAATGATCAACATTCTCACCGATATAATTCACGCAATGTTGGATCCGAGAATAAAGAACAGTTAATGGCTGTTCTGCAAATAAGAAACACAAAAAGAAAACGCAGTCTCACAAAAATGAAACTGCGTTTTAATTTCTCAAAACAAAGAACCAATTTACTGAAATCAAGATTCGCTCAAACGAAATCAAGAAAGGATTTCAGCAAATGGTCTTTACTATTCTTCTTGCTTTTCTTCGTCGAGATTGATCAATTGTTTTGCGTTAAGAATCTTGTACCAAGAAAATAGTTTTCTCATATCAGACAAATAAACTCTTTCACGATCGTAATTAGGCAAAACTTGCTCCATATAGGCTCTGATTTCCTGTTCCGAAGCTTTGTTATCTATGCAATCACCGCCGTTTTCCTTCTCGTATATCTTTTGAAAGACCTCTTTTAACGAAATATCATCATCTGTAGTGAATATACTGATGTCTTCCAACGAAGAAATCTTCTCGTGTGCAAAGGCAGGATAACGTCTCGAATCCAACAACGATTCGACCAAAGCACCGTTCTTGGTTTGCGAAATTAGCTTAAACAAACCCGGTTTTCCTGTAATAGATAGAATTGTACTTAAATCCATTTTTATTTAGCTGTTTGTGTTTTTATTATTTATTTGATTTTTATTTCTTCTTCAAAAATGCTTATCACATCTCCGCTTCTGAGCTTGGCTCTTTTGCGACTTTCTCTTTCTCCGTTCAACTTTACCAATCCGTCAATCACCATCTGCCCTGCCATTGCTCCGTTTTCGGCAATTCCGACAGCCTTCAAAAGTTGTGTAAGTTGAATAAATTCTTCTCCTTCCCTTAGTTGAAATTCCATAATCTTCATTATAAAAAAACGAGATTGCAAATATACGTCATTATTGCAAAAAACAAAGCAACCAAAAGCTAAAAAAAATCCCCCGAAATCAAATTCGGGGGATTTTTTATCAAATTTTAGTATTTTCTCTCGGTAAATTACTTAGCTACTCTTTCAAGCCATTTAACCATACCGAACATTACACCCATTGAAATCAAGCATATCACTACGAATACAGTCCAACACAACCACAAAGGTATAGCGTTGTACATCATAGAGCCTAAGAACAAGAATGCGTTACCAACTGCAGTTGCTCCCAACCACAATCCTTGACACAATCCCAACATATGCTTAGGTGCTACCTTAGAAACGAATGACAATCCCAATGGAGAGATGAATAACTCTGCAACTGTTAAGAAGAAATATGTTACAAAGAATACCCAAACTCCAGCTCTTGAAGCTTCTTGTTCTGCAACAGGTAATGCAAGATAATCAGTTGCTGATGGGTAACCCATAATGTAAGAGAAGATAGCAAGGAATATATAAGCCAATGCTGCTAATCCCATACCTATAGCAATCTTTCTTGGAGTTGAAACCGGTTTTCCTTTTCTTGCCAACATAGCAAAGAATCCCATAATAATAGGAGTCAAAACTATAACGAAGAATGGATTGATCGCTTGCAAGAATTCCGGTGCTACTTTAGAAGTATCCATAAAGTCTCTTGCGAACAATGAGAATGAAGCTCCATTTTGGTGGAATGAGAACCAGAAGAATATTGCTATTCCCAACACTGCGAACAAAGCGTACAAACGTTGTTTGATTTCTTTTGCCATTGCAAGTTTTTCTTCTGCTGTATAACCAACTGATTCTGTTGCAGCCTTTTTAGCAGGTGTAGGAAGACCTTTCTTAGTGCAAAGGAATATTGTCAATGAAATCACCATTGCAAGAACTGATGCAATGAAAGAGAAGTGTACTCCTTGGTTGAAAACTTCCAAGTATTGAGTTGGTTCGAATGCAGCACCTGCATTAGTAACTGCTTGTGCAGACAATTCGTTGTAGTTAGTCAATTTATCTCCTGCCAATGTACCATTCAATTGTTCGTGGCAAAGGGCAGGAAGTTTAGCATTGTAGATAAATCCATTAACTTTCAACCACCATGATCTGATAAGCGGAGCTACGAACGGAGCAATCAAACCTCCTACGTTGATAAACACATAGAAAATTTGGAATCCAGAGTCTCTCTTGTCTTTTGCAAGTTTAAGAGCTTCTTCTCCTTTTTTAGCTTCTTCTGCTTCGAAGTTATCATACATCTGACCAACGATTGCTTGCAAGTTTCCTTTGAACAAACCGTTTCCAAACGCAATCATCAACAAAGCGAAACAAGTTAATGGCAATAACCAGCTTGTGTTTACGTCAGTAGCTGTAATAGGAATAGCCAACAAAACGTAACCTGCTGCCATTGTAACCAAACCTGCTTGGATTGTTCCTTTGTAATTTTGTGTTCTGTCTGCGATTATACCACCGACCAAACTAAGAATGTATATTCCGCAATAGAAGCAAGAATAGATAATTGCTGCTGTTGCATCGCTCAAACCAAATTTTGAGCAAAGGAATAACACTAACACGGCATTCATAATATAGTAGCCGAAACGCTCTCCCATATTACTTAGGGCTGCCGAAATAAGCCCTTTTGGGTGTCCTTTAAACATCTCTTTTTTTTGTTTTTTTGTTATTACTTAATTTTTGTTTCTTGTTTTTGAACTTGCAAATATACGACTTATTATTGAATTTCCAAAAACGGACTATCGATTTTGTTAAAAACGAAACGCAGTTTCATGAAATTAAAACGCAGTTTTATTCTACTGAAACAGCGTTTCGTCCCGCTGAAACGCTGTTTCATTTTCGGTTCTTTCTTATCGCATATAATCTTCATTCCGATTGTTTTTTTTGAGAAAAGGAGTTGCATAACTCAACAATATATATTGATAATTTTTTTTGCTGTTTTTGCCTAATTTTCAAAAAAAATAATACTTTTGCAAAATGAATCACAAATGCTTTTAAGTATGAAAAAATTTATGTTAATGAGTTTAGTGGCTATTTGTGCCACGTTGTGCTTATCTTCATGTAGCAATGGAGAAAGTGAGTGTGTATCTTGTGTTAACTCACATGAATACGTAATGAAAAATGAGAATGTTTTCAGAAATTATTCTCGTGAAGAGTGGTTATTGTTACCTGATTCTCTAAAAACAAGTGTCTATTCCGCTATGACTGCTGATTGCAAGTATTTATTTTGGCAAGACAAAATAAGAGAAACCAAAACATTAAAATGGTCTGCAGAAGAATTAGAGCATATAGAACGTTTAGAAAGTTTTATCAATGCAAATAATAGAGCAATATTTTCAAAGGGAGCGTCAAATGATAGTACTATTGTCCGAATAATGAGGAATTTTTCCATAGAATGGCTTGAATATTCTTCTAAAAACTTTGGTTGGACTCGTTCTATTCAATTTTGTATAGCCGCAAGTGGGGAACCTTTAACAGATAATATGCTGTCAGCGATGAGAAATGGTCTGGAAATGGGCAAAGGAATTGTTGATAGTTATTGTAATTGCAGTACTAAAAGTAATTGGTGTCTAAAAACGTGCCATACTGATTGTTATTGCATTTCAGAAAGCGATGGTTGTGGCTTCCTTTTCTTTTATAGATGTGATGGAGGTTGTTATTAACAAATTAAAAAAATTGAATGATGAAAAAAACAAAATTATTTTTAGGATTGCCACTTGTCACTTTAACATTTGCCCTTATATCTTGTTCGCAGAATATTCATTCGGAATGCAAATCTCTTGCACAACTCAGTCAAATGACAAAGAAAGAAGAGCATAAAACCGTAAAAGCTATGTCTGACGATTGCTTTAACACTCTTTGTTCGGAGAGATTTAGTCAAATAATGGCTTTATCGTGGTCGCAAGATGAATTACAACATTGGCAAACAATAATTGATACACTTGAGGGCAAGATGCACATATTTTACGGTGCATATGAAAATTCGGAAACACAGCGTTATGGAAAAATGTACGATGATTGGGCAAAAGAAGGCATTGAAAAATTCAATTGGAAGAAAAACATGACCGATGCTTTCGTCAAAACACCGTTCAGATATACCTTTACCCAACAAATTTTAGATGAGTTGAGAGAAGGAAAAGAGTTTCCAGTTGATTAATTGAAAGAAACGAATTTATAAAACACAATTACAAATAAAGAAGACGCAGAA
>DEPP01000050.1:0-8212 GCA_002358835.1 Bacteroidales bacterium UBA3389 | reverse complement strand
TTCTGCGTCTTCTTTATTTGTAAAACTGCGTTTCGTCCCGCTGAAACACTGTTTCAATAGAACAGAAGATTGTACGAATTATTTTTATCACTATCTTTGCAGGTCGTTTTAAGACAAAGCTTCACACAAAAGAGATGACACGATTTGCAAAAGAAAGAAGAATACTCGGAATCGACCCCGGAACAAACATTCTCGGCTATTCGGTTATAGAACAACGGAATAAGTCTGTTGAAATCTTGACAATGGACGTTCTGGTCTTGGGAAGCAAAGAGGAAATGAACACAAAAATGAAGTCTTTGTTTGATAAGATTGTCGAAATCATCGATTGCTATCACCCGGATATGCTGGCCATTGAAGCTCCTTTCTTTGGAAAAAACGTACAATCAATGCTTAAACTCGGCAGAGCACAGGGGCTTTGCATAGCTGCGGCATTTTCTCGCAGCATTCCTTTTGTCGAGTATTCTCCACGCAAAATCAAGCAATCCATAACGGGAAATGGAGCTGCATCAAAGGAGCAGGTGGCAAATATGTTGCAAAGAATGTATGGTTTTGACAATATTCCGAAATATCTCGATGCGACCGACGCTTTGGCAGTTGCGGTTTGCCACTCTTATCAGTTGGATTTACCGACAGAAGTCGAAAAAACAAAAAAAGCAACCCGAAGCAAAAAAACTTCTTGGGCTGCTTTCATAAATCAAAACCCCGATCGCTTGAAATGATTTGCAATCGGGGTTGAGTCTTTCTTTGTTTTATTTTCCGCAAACGCAGTTTCAATTTTAGTGTTCGTGATCGCAAGAGTGGTGTGCTTCGCAACCGATTCCGCTATCGACAACTTGTCCTTCCAAATAGGCCTTCACTACCATTTCTGCTTCACCATGGCAACCTCTTATCACGTTTATGCCATTAAATTCCAAAACATTTTTAGCTCCTTCGCCCATGTTGCCTGCCAACATCAAGCCAACACCCATTTGAGCTAAGGTTACAGCAACACCGGATTTGCAACCACAGCCTGCAGGTGAAGGCAAATTCTCTGTACTTACGATTTGATTATTCTCAATCGTATATATAGTGAATGCTTCGCAGTGTCCGAAGTGATCATCCACCATATTTCCTCTTGTAGGTAATGCTATCTTCATATCTCTCTGTATTTTATGTTTATTGATTAGCTTAAAAGAACAAAGGTTTGAGAAATCATACTCTCAAACCTTTACTTGTTTTTTTATTTTCTTTATTATCTCAATCTGATTTTTTGACCTGCTCTGATTTTTGTACCTTTTATTCCGTTCAATTTAGCAAGTTTCTTGACTGTTGTGCCATTGCGTTTTGCTATAGCCCCAAGTGTATCGCCTTTTCTAACGGTATAGTATTTTCCTCCTTTACTTGCCTTTCCTGATGTATTCTTTGCAAGTTGCTGACGCTTGGAAGAAGATTTCTTTCCGTTCTTGAAATATTCCCTTGTCAAATAAAGTGTATCGCTCTTCAACTGATAGTTTGAGAAATCAATAACCATCTCTGGATCAATCGCCGCACCAAGGTATCTAATCTCCAAATGCAAATGCGGACCTGTTGAACGACCGGTACTACCTCCTAAACCTAAAACCTCTCCTGCTTTAATTTCATCGTTCGGTTTTACGTTCAATTTTGACAAGTGTCCATAATATGTTTCCAACCCATTGTCATGACGAATCACAACCAAGTTTCCATACGCTCCAGCCCTCTTTGCAATTCTCACTTTGCCGTCGAACATCGCCTTAATTGGCTGACCGGTTCTCAAACTCAAGTCAACACCATAATGCCAACGTCTTCTACGCGGTCCGAATTTAGATCCGACTCTGCCTTCGTAAGGACAAGCAAAATATTGCTTTGTGTCCTCATTGACCAACTTGATTTCAATAGGCTCGGTTATCTTTGTGTAGTCAAACTTTCTTTGAATATAATGAATAGAGTTGTTATCGAAAGAAGCATACAAAATATCATCTTCACTTTCTGCAGCAATTTCTTCTTCAATGCTGTTATTAACAAATTGAATAAACGAATTTTTGAATTTTGCCGTATCTTTGACAATGCCTATTGTGTAGCTTGAACTTTCAATCTCCACATTGGTACGATTCCTCATCATTCCTCTTTCGTGAATCTGAGCCTCACTCACACAAGGAACAACAAAGAATGCCAATGACAATACTCCTGACAATATTTTTCTCAACATACTATTCTCACTCTCTTTTTCAGTTACTTTCATTCAAAATCACCTCCATTCCAACACTCTTTGAATCTGCAAAAATACAAACTTATTTTTTCCCAACCAAGTTTTTTAACCATTTTTTGTTGAAAAGATGTTTTTCAAAGGACCATTTAACGAGGTTGATGCGTTGTGTTAAGCAAGTCATTTACCGTCTTAACGGGATTGAAATAAGTTATAGGAGTTTCAACGAAGATTGTAAGCCAACGAGCCATTGAACCATTCCACAAACCCGGTCTTTCCTGAATTTTTATCTTTGAAGACTTTTGTGTTTTCTCTGATATAAATCCCGTATCCGCATCAACAAATTGTTCAAGTGGCAATACATTTCCTTTATGATCAGTTATGCAACACACAATATCGACAGGATTGAAATGTGTTGCGGTTTGAAAAATATCATTCTGAGTTTTATCAGCAAGATTTATTTGAGCCTTTTCAACAATCTGAAGACTTATTTCGCCATTTGTGCTTTCCACCCAAAATGGTCCTCCACCCGGCTGTCCTTCATTTCGAACCATAGAACACACTCTCAATGGTCGCTCAAGCATTGTGCGTACATAATCTGCAAAAGCCTCGCTTGAATCGAAGGTTTGTTCGCTTTGCAACTTCATACCAAAACTTGAACCAATAAAATGTCGAATTTGCTCAAACGTTTCTTCACTACAATCTCCCGATTCCAATTTTCGAAGCAACTCATCTCGTTTCTGTTTTACCTCAAGCAACAATCCTCCAAGCATTTTCTTATACTGCACATCTGAATCTTTGAGATAATCCTGCTCAACGTTGTCTATATTCTTTACAAATATGATATCGGCTGAGGTCTCCTGCAAATTGCTCAACAAAGCCCCATGTCCCGATGGACGAAATATCAATCTGTCTTGCTCATCTCTTGCGAGGGTATTATCAAGGTTGACTGCAGGAATATCGGTAGAACTTTTCTGCACGCTAAGTTTGATGTTATATTTCACACCAAAAGTTTTCTCGTAATGAGTCAAGACTTCAGAAAGTAATTTCTCTACTTTTTCGAAATGTTCGGGTGATATGGTAAAATGAAGAGATGTTTCCGCTTTGTCATCTGTGCAATACATGGCAGCTTCCACCAAATGCTCCTCTATCGATGTGCGAACGCTATCATCATAACGATGAAACAAAATCAAAGCTTTTGGATTACGACCATAGTCTAAGCCTTCGGGATAAAGTATGTTTTTGATTATTCTTTTGTTTTCTCCTTTTGCCAAACATTCTTCAAGACTTGTTCCTTGTGATTTCAAAACCTCATCGAGTTTTTCCGCAAAAGCAAATCGATAAACATTGTCTATCAATTTTTTTGCTTGAGGAAAATCCGACAAAGTTTCATTTCCCGATTCCGCATACTCATACAAATCTTTGAACATACGACTCGCCGCTCCGGAAGCAGGAACAAACTTGGCTGTTTTCAGGTTTTGCACATTTTCATCGAAAAATGCAGCATATTTTTCTTTCTTTTCTTCATCCATTGACACGATTCCATCGCCCAATGTTGCGGCTCTGACTATTCTTGTCGGAGGAAATCCCAACAAAAAACGTTCCAAACACTCCAAAACCGCACTTTCACTCAACCCATGTGCATTTATCTGTTCTATATCTTTGTTTGAGAATTTTATTTCTTGATTTCGTTCCATTGTTTCTTGATTCTATTTTTCTAAAACAAAGAACCGAATTTTGTTCCCCAAAATCCGGTTCTTATTATTATGACTTATTATTCTACCGTTACGGATTTTGCCAAATTTCTTGGTTGATCCACATCTCTTCCCTTCGCAACTGCAACATAATAAGAAAGCAATTGCAAAGGTATAACGGTCAAAAGCGGTGATAAACTATCGATTACTTCAGGTATCTCTATGGTATAGTCCGCCAATTGTTTAATCTTGTCGTCTCCTTCTGTTACTATCGCGATTATTCTGCCCTTACGAGCCTTCACCTCTTGCACATTGCTCAATATCTTTTCGTATATGCCATACTTAGGTGCGATTACAACTATCGGCATTTCTTCATCAATCAACGCAATCGGGCCATGCTTCATTTCGGCTGCAGGATAACCTTCGGCATGTATGTATGAAATTTCCTTTAACTTCAAAGCACCTTCCAGAGCCACAGGATAGTTGTAGCCTCTTCCCAAATAAATAAAGTTCTTTGCGTAAGTGAATATTTTTGACATTGCTTCAATCTTCTCGGCCTGAGCAAGTATCTTATTTATCTTTTCTCCTATTTCACTTAAACCATCAACTAAAGCAGTGTATTGAGCATCGTCAATTCTTCCAAGCTCTTTTCCGACCGTTGCCGCTATCATTGTAAGCACCGCAACTTGAGTTGTGAACGCTTTTGTAGAAGCAACACCAATTTCAGGTCCTGCATGCGTATAAGTACCACTATGAGTCGCTCTCGCTATACTGCTACCAACCACATTACAAACTCCGTATGCGAATGCTCCGTTTGCTTTTGCCAAATCAATAGCAGCCAAAGTATCGGCTGTTTCTCCCGATTGAGATACAGCGATCAAAATATCATTAGGTAGAATCACAGGATTTCTGTATCTAAACTCGGACGCGACCTCTATTTCCACAGGGATTTTGCAATAAGTTTCAAAAAGATACTTTCCAATCAAACCCGCATGCCAAGATGTCCCACATGCAGAAATCAGAATCCTGCCGGCATTTCTGAATTTCTCGATATTGTCTATAATACCGCTGAGTTTTATCTCTTTCAATTCTTTATTCACTCTGCCGTTCATACACAATTCCAACGAACGAGGCTGTTCGAATATTTCTTTTAACATAAAGTGAGGATAGCCACCTTTTTCTATTTCGCTCAAAGAAAACTTCAATTCACTCACCTCATGCTCTACAATCACATTTGCAAGAGTTCTTATTTCCAATTCCTTGCCTCGCTCCAATCTTGCGACTTCCTCGTCATCCAAATAAACGACTCTGTTTGTGTATTCAATGATCGGAGAAGCATCAGAGCCTAACAAAAATTCATCATCACCAACTCCGATAACAAGAGGGCTGCCTTTGCGAGCTGCAATCAAAACTTCAGGCTTACCTCTTTCGATAACACCGATTGCATACGCACCTTCAACTTGTGACAATGCGTAATGCACCGCTTCATATAAATCTCCACTGTGAGTATCTTTCATATACTCTATCAGTTGTACCAAAACTTCTGTATCGGTTTCACTCTTAAATTCACAACCCTTACCCTTGAGAAATTCTTTCAGCGTTGCATAGTTTTCTATTATACCATTGTGGATTAGAGCCAAGTTTTTGCTTTGAGAATAGTGAGGGTGAGCATTCACATCAGAAGGTTCGCCATGCGTAGCCCAACGAGTGTGAGCTATACCTATTGTTCCGCTTACGTCTTTGTGTTCACAAAATTTCTCCAAATCGGCAACTTTGCCTTTGGTCTTAAAGACATTTAATTCGCCTTGCTCATTGATAAGAGCCACTCCCGCACTATCATATCCCCTATACTCCAATCGTTGCAAGCCTTTAATCAAAATCGGAAAAGCTTCTTTGTTTCCGATATATCCTACTATTCCACACATAACAATTCTTTTTTACGAATTACTTTTAGTTTTATTTTCGTCTTTTCGACATCGGCAAAGTTAATAAAAAAGCAAGAGTTGAGTATAGCAAACGTGATTTTTTTTTTACAAAATAAAAATAGATCGCGAAGATTTACTAATTTTGCAAGTATGAAAACCATAGTAAGCGGAATGCGCCCAACAGGTAACTTACACTTAGGCAGTTACTTTGGAGCACTTAGAAATTTTATACGATTGCAAGAAGAAGCTGATTGTTTCTTTTTTGTTGCAGATTATCACTCTTTGACGACACATCCAAACCCCGTCAATTTGCATCAAAGCGTAAAAACGGTATTGGCTCAATATGTTGCTTGCGGATTGAATCCGGATAAGGCAACAATTTATATTCAAAGCCAAGTGCCGGAAGTTGTTGAGCTTTATATGTTCTTAAATATGAACGCGTATTTGGGAGAATTGGAAAGGGTAACATCTTTCAAAGATAAAGTACGCCAGAACCCTCAAAACGTCAATGCAGGCCTGCTTACCTACCCTACTCTTATGGCGGCAGACATTTTGTTACATAAAGCAGATGCTGTTCCTGTTGGAAAAGACCAAGAGCAACACCTTGAGATGACACGAACTTTTGCTTCGCGTTTCAACCATATGTATCAAACCGAATATTTCAAGGAACCTGTTGCATACAATTTTGGTAACGACTTGGTAAAAGTTCCTGGATTAGATGGAAGTGGCAAAATGAGCAAAAGCGAATCGGAGAGTGCAACTATATATCTTGTCGATGAGCCTTCGGTATTAAAAAAGAAAATAATGAGAGCGAAAACCGATGCAGGCCCACAAGAACAAAACTCGACCAAAAGTGTAGAGATCGAAAATCTTTTTTCACTTATGCGATTGGTTTGCAAATCGGAAACGGTTGAAGAGTTCGATAGAGCCTATGCAGATTGCAGCATAAGATACGGAGATCTTAAAAAGCAACTTGCAGAAGATATGGAAACGTTCGTTGCTCCGATAAGAGAAAGAATAAAAGAAGTCGAATCGGATACAGCCTTGCTTTCACGCATTGCAAAACAAGGCTGTGAGAAAGCAAGAGAATCCGCACAAAAAACAATTAGAGAAGTACGCGAAATAATCGGATTTCGCTCATTCTAAGAATAGAAACGGAATTAATAACAAGTAAAAAAACAATAACAATGTCAGGACATAATAAGTGGTCAACAATCAAAAGAAAGAAAGGAGCTTTAGATAGCAAACGCTCAAAGATATTTTCAAAAATCATAAAGGATATAACCGTTGCTGTGAAAGAAGGTGGCACAGACCCAGATTCGAATGCCCGTTTGAGATTGGCAATAGCCAATGCAAAGGGTGCGAACATGCCGAAAGACACTTTGCAAAGAGCAATAAACAAAGCAGGCGACAAGAACACTGCGGCATTGCAAGAATTGACTTTCGAATGCTATGCACCTCATGGAATTGCTGTTTTTGTTGAATGTCTTACAGACAACAACAATCGTTCTGTTGCGGCAGTACGTTCTGTTTTCAATAAATTTGGCGGAACGATGGGAACAAATGGCTCATTGGGCTTTATCTTCCAAAGAAAGGGAGTTTTCCAAATCGCAATAGGCGAAAGGGATGCCGATGAATTGGAAATGGCATTGATTGAAGCAGGAGCGGATGAAATAGAAAGAGAGGACGATTACTTTACAGTATATACCAAGATGGAAGACTTCGCTTCAATGCAAAAAGGACTTGAAGAAGCAGGAATAGAATGCGAAAGTGCGGAATTGCAACGTATACCGAACACAACAAACGAACTTCCACTTGAAGATGCTAAAAAAGTCATGAAACTCATCAACACATTGGAAGAAGATGATGACGTGCAAGCAGTTTATCATACTTTGGAATTGACTGATGAATTGATGGACGAAGAATAGTAAATCACCGAGATAGTTATCACCCGCAAAGATTCAATCTAACCGAAAATCGATGCGGGTTTTGCTTTTTCAAAAATCCCAACAATATGCTTTACCTTGTACCCACGCCGATAGGCAACCTCGAGGATATGACTTTCAGAGCGGTAAACGTACTTAAAGAAGTCAGTCTCATATTAGCGGAAGACACACGCACCTCTCGCCCGCTTCTCAATCATTTCGACATACATACACCTTTGCAAGCTCATCACCTTTTCAACGAACATCAAAGCGTAGAGAGCATTGTACAAAGGCTGAAAACAGGAGAAGACATAGCCCTGATAACAGATGCAGGTACACCCGGCATATCCGATCCCGGTTTTTTATTGGTTAGAGAATGTGTTAAAAATGACATTGAGCTGACCGTACTTCCCGGAGCAACGGCATTCGTTCCCGCTTTAGTCAGTTCGGGGTTGGCATGCGAGA
>DEPP01000102.1 GCA_002358835.1 Bacteroidales bacterium UBA3389 | reverse complement strand
GGAGATACTCACCTTGGAGGAGACGATTTCGACAAAAAGATTATCGATTGGCTTGCTGAGGAATTCATGAATGATTTCCGTGTTGATTTGAGAAAAGATCCTATGGCTTTGCAACGCTTGAAAGAAGCTGCAGAAAAAGCTAAGATAGAATTGTCTTCATCAACCTCAACCGAAATTAACTTACCTTATATCATGCCTATCGATGGCGTACCTCAACACTTGGTAAGAACACTTTCAAGAGCTAAGTTTGAGCAACTTTGTGATGATTTGATAAAAGCAACTATCGAACCATGTAGAAAAGCTTTGGCAGATGCAGGTCTTGAAAAATCTCAAATCAATGAAGTAATCCTTGTCGGAGGTAGCACACGTATTCCTGCGGTTCAACAAATTGTTGAAGAATTCTTTGGAAAAGTTCCTTCAAAAGGAGTAAACCCTGACGAAGTTGTGGCAGTCGGTGCGGCAATTCAAGGAGGTGTTTTGACAGGAGAAGTAAAAGATGTGTTGTTGCTTGACGTAACTCCATTGTCTTTAGGTATAGAAACTTTGGGAGGAGTGATGACAAAATTGATTGATGCTAACACTACAATCCCTACAAAGAAATCACAAGTCTTCTCTACTGCTCAAGACAACCAACCTTCAGTTGAAATTCACGTTTTGCAAGGTGAAAGAACCAGAGCTACAGACAACAAGACTATAGGTAGATTTGTTCTTGACGGAATCCCACCTGCACAAAGAGGGGTGCCACAAATCGAAGTTACATTCGATATTGATGCAAACGGAATCTTGAACGTATCTGCTAAAGACAAAGCTACAAACAAAGAACAATCGATAAGAATCGAAGCATCAAGCGGATTGAGCGAGGAAGAAATCAAGAGAATGAAGGCAGAAGCTGAAGCAAATGCAGAAGCCGACAAAAAATTGAAAGAAGAAGCTGATAAAATCAATCAAGCCGATGCTATGATTTTCCAAGTTGAGAAAGCATTGAAGGAAAACGGGGATAAATTGCCTGCAGACAAAAAATCAGAAATCGAAAGTGCGTTAAAAGAATTGAAAGATGCACATGCAGCTAAAAACATCGCTGCAATAGATGCTGCAAGTGAGAAGTTGAATACTGTATTCCAAGCTGCATCAGCAGATATGTACTCTCAACAAGGTGGAGCTCAAGGTGGAGCAAATCCTAATCAAGGACAACAAACCGAAAACAATAACAATAACCAAGATGGTGAAGTTACAGACACCGATTTCGAAGAGGTGAAGTAAAGAAAGCAAAAACCGAAGTACATAATCAACAAATGAGAGGGGGCAAGTTGAAGCTTGCCCCTCTTTATTTTTATCTATTTCGGAGAAAATCAATATGTTTTCAGACTCGTTAAAGCATTAGTATTGTAAATTCCTCCAATCATTGCAACTCCTCCAAAGCCTAAATCCTCCAAATACGCGATTTTATCAAACGTTACACCACCTAAGGCAATTACTTTCTCATCAATTATGCCCTTATTTGAAGCGTTTTTCAATTCTTCTTTGTTAAAATTTGATTTATATCCGACCTTAGAGATACTATCAAAAACAGGACTCAGAAACAAATAGTCATAATCATTCTTATATCTAACAATCTCTTCAAAGGAATGACAAGAACGTGTTCTAAATCCTGAGTACTCTTTTGGCAAACTTGAGATATTCCTATTTACATGAATACCTTTCAGAGAAAATTCAAAATATAATTCGGGATAATCATGAATGATAATATTCTCTCTTTGATCTGCGGTTAGGTTTGCAAGCAATTTACGGCACTCATCAATATTCGAATCGGGTTTTCTCAGATGCACTATATCGACACCTCTATTGAGTAGAGCTGTTATTATACGTACATCTTCATCTATTACCTTTGGAGTTGTTATAGCAATGATTCTCACTTAAATTTCTCTATTATAAGATCTGCAACTTTCTTACCCGATAGAAGCATTCCTCCAAAGATAGGCCCCATGCGAGGTGTACCACTCACGGCTGAAGCTGCCATACCACAAACATAAAGACCTGGATAAATTTCTTTAGTTCCGTTCACAACTTCTTGCTCTCCTGATACAACATCTAACGAACGTTCCCCGATAACATCTCCTGTGTCCGTAGCAAGATGAATACCGTTTTTACGTGCTACAGTACAACACATCTCGCTATCATGACCCGTTCCATCAATAACACATTTAGCCATAATATTGAGTGGATCGACATGCATACCTTCTCTTAAAACAGGTGTCCAATTAACAACAACTCCACTTACAGCATTGTTCTTGAATATAACATCTTCAACAGAATAACAATTGAATATTGTAGCACCTGCGTGAACTGCCTTATATAGTAATGCCGAAGTGCTTTCCACCGAATCCATTACATAAAGGTTGTCATTGTATTGCTGAAAATTGATATCAAATTCTTTGATAATATGAAGTGCTTCTTCTTGCACAACAATTTGATTAAACATCATCGCTCCTCCCCACATACCTCCACCGGGTGATAACTTTCTGTCGAATTGAGCAACTTTCAAACCGGCTTTGGCAAGATAATAAGCAGCAACTATACCTGACGGACCGCCTCCAACAATGGCAACATCCAAATCCAAGTTCCTTTCTAACTTATTGAAATAAGTGCTGATAATACCGTGTGATACATTCTTTTCTATCATAATCTTAATTTAATATTTGTTATAAATCATATTTACTATTTCTTGCATTTCGTTTATCGGATTGCTTGCATTGAGAATACTACTACTTAATGCTATTCCAGAAACACCACTTTTTAATAATTGAGGTATATCCTTCTTACGAATACCACCGATAGCAATAAGAGGAATTTGAATATTATTATCAAACATCTTATGATTTATATTCAAATAGCCTTCATAGCCAAGTATGGGAGCGATATTCTTTTTTGTTGATGTATAGCGAAAAGGACCACAACCAAAATAATCAGGAGTTATACCACTTTTCAATATGTACAAAATATCTTCAAAGGAATTTACAGTACTTCCTATAATAAATCCCTCTCCAAGAAGCTTTCTTGCCTCCGTAATTGGCATATCATTCTTACCAAGATGCACTCCATCCGCTTCAATCTTCTTTGCAAGAGCAACATTATCATCTATAATAAAGTTTGCTCCATATTCTTTACACATTTGTTGTACAACTATGGCAGTTTTCTCAAACAAAATCTCATCAGAGTCTTTCATGCGAAGTTGCACCCAACGACAACCACCCTCCAATGCAATATGTACCGAATCGATATAAGAATAATCTTTGCTATAATGTGTTATAAACTGTAGTCTATAATTATTCGACTTCATTAGTTAACATTTTGAGAGGATTGAAGCCATGATTTACAGGACCATGTCCATGTCCGATCTCATATTCTGCTCCAGATACAATAGCTTGTTCGATATATTTTTTTGCAGATTTTGATGCCGTTGTCAAATCTTCACCTCTGGCAAGAGCAGATGCAAAAGCTGAAGAAAGCGTACAACCTGTACCATGAGTATTTTTTGTTTGCACTCGCTTTGACGGCAACAAAGTTATCGTATTATCCTCAACATTATAGAAATAATCAACAAGACAATCATTATCAAGATGTCCTGCTTTCAACAATACAGATACAGATTTATTGAAAGATAGTTTTTTTGCAATTTGTTCAAAATCCTGATCACTTGAAATTTTACAACCAGAAAGAATTTCTGCCTCCGGAATATTGGGAGTTATAACACGTGAAAGCGGAATCAATCTATTTTTAATTGATTCTATCGCATCATCTTCTATTAATTTATGTCCTGAAGTTGAAACCATAACAGGGTCAAGTACAACGTTTCTTATTCCATATTTCTCTATCATTTCAGCCACAAGATTGACTACTTTTGTGGAATGAAGCATACCTATTTTTATAGCATCTGCTCCAATATCAGAAAGGATTGCATCAATCTGTCCTTCCAATATATCTAATGGTATAGGATGAACCGCTTGTACTCCTAACGTATTTTGTACTGTTACAGCAGTAATTGCAGAAGAAGCATAGCATCCCATAGCACTAATGGTTTTTATATCTGCTTGTATTCCTGCTCCACCACCCGAATCACTACCGGCAATGGTAAGCACTCTAAAATAACTCTTTTTCATATTTATTATTAATATTTAGACTCAATGAAATCTATATTTTCTAATTCATTATTTGAATTCAAATTATCCATTATTTGATTTACATAATCGTAAGACTTAGTATCTGCAAAATATCCATAATCCCAGAACGCATATTCATACAATGCAGCTTTCAAATAATAAAAATCCATTCTATGCCTTGTTTCTTCGTCTGCCTTGGCGGCATATTCGTTTACCATTTCAAGAACTTGATTTACACCATCTGTGAATTCCTCATTACCATATTCAAGAATCCAATCTCTATATGGGTTATTTTCAAGTTGAGCATGTTTGAGTATATCCAACCCTACACGATTATATATCCACATACAAGGAAG
>DEPP01000031.1:3163-3329 GCA_002358835.1 Bacteroidales bacterium UBA3389 | reverse complement strand
CGCACTTTTTTGTGAAAGTTCGCAAGATTTATTGTTTTTTCGCCTTTATTGTGCTATAATATATTCTGTAACTTTGTAACTATGCTCATAAGCAGAAAGGATATGTGATTATGGCAGTATCATACAAGAAATTATGGAAGTTGCTGATCGACAAAAATATGAAGAA
>DEPP01000031.1:0-3109 GCA_002358835.1 Bacteroidales bacterium UBA3389 | reverse complement strand
GCAAATCTAACACAACACGCTATGAGAAAATTGAGCAAAGACGAAGCGGTAACAACAGATACGCTTGCTAAGATATGTAGATGCCTTGACTGTAAGGTTGATGATATTATGGAAGTAAACGAATTAACAAAATAACCATTTCAGATTGAGGTATTGCTATGTCATCGAATTTAATGGATAAAAAGCTTGAATATTGGGAACATCAGTTACTCGATCTTGGCAAGCGAAATAAAATGATAAATTATCGTGAAACCAAAAGGACTACCATAAAGTTGGTAGAGCCTTCTTTTGGTGAGCTTTTTAATAGACTTGCTCTTAATGAAGAAACGTTAACATTTCAACGTTCTGTTGATAGAGAAACAGATATTCGAGTTTTTTCTATTCTTTCCCTTTTGGAAAATTTGTCCGCTTCACTTCCGGTCACGATTGGTGATATTAAAACGGAAGGTAGTGTTCTTGAAAGGCAGAGAACTTTGAAAAATCTTAGAGCAAAATCAAGATTAGCTCAAGAAGAACAAGGCACTAATATTCTATACTTATCTTTTGGCTTTATTGAATGGAAAGATGGCAAAGGTGCTTCTGCACAATGGATTAAATCTCCGTTGATTTTGGTGCCTGCAGTTCTGGCTTTAGAAGCGTTAAATTCTCCATACACATTAAAGAAACACGAAGATGACATTGTTGTTAATCCTACACTTGAATACTACCTCAAAACAGAATATGGCATTGAGCTTCCTCAGTTTGATGCTGATAAAGATACACTTGATGATTATTTGAAAAGTCTTGAGGAAATAGCAGATCAAAGAGGTTGGCGTATACTTCGAGAAGTTAGCTTGGGATTACTCTCATTTTTGAAGATCTCTATGTATAATGACCTTCTTAGAAATGAAGAACGCATAAAGAAAAATCCCGTTATTCGTGCAATGTCAGGCGATGCTGCCGAAGCAAATGAAATACCGGAACACCTGCGCAACTTTGACCTCGACTCAATTAGTACACAAGACTGTTATCAGGTTATGAGTGCTGATTCGAGTCAGCAAGATGCTATTTTATATTCTAAAAACAATATTAGTTTCGTTATGCAAGGCCCTCCCGGCACGGGTAAGAGCCAAACGATTACAAACATAATCGCAGAAGCATTAGCTGAAGGCAAAAAGGTTTTGTTTGTATCGGAAAAGATGGCAGCTCTCCAAGTGGTTTATCGCAGACTTCAAGAAGCACACTTAGGCGATTTCTGCTTGCCGTTGCATAGCTATAAAGCTAATAAGAAAGAAATACTTGAACAGATTGGAGCTAACCTTAAGCTGAAGCAAACCCGTGTAAAGGATGTAGCAATCAGCAACTTGGAAGAACTCTTGTCTATTCGTCAAGAACTTAATAAATATGCTGAAGAATTACACGCTCTAAATCCCGAACTTAATATAAGTTGCTATGAGGTTTATAGCAAACTCGAAGAAATTAATGATGCGCCTGCAATTTCTTTTGCGTTTGGCGATCCCTTGAGCGTATCACAGACCAAACTTCAATCTTATTTGAACGCACTTAAGGGTTATTCGCTTTCATTGGAACGATTGAATTACTTCGTTAACAATAATCCTTGGGATGGTCTTTCTGTTCGTGTATCCGGTTTTGAATATACAGAACAGATGCGGGCTGAATTAGAAGCATTTACAAATTCGATTAACTATTGCATTGAAGTTCTCTCAACAATTTACGAATCACCGGATATTTGTGACCAAGCACAGTATATTTCGATTCTCGAAATAGCTGAACTCATTGAGAATATTTGTACTTTGCCGCAGATTCCTGAAATATGGCTTGGTGCATTTAATTTTGAGCAAGGTATTAAATCCGCAGACGATGCAAAGAATGCTTATACCAAACTCCATGAACTTAGAGATGCAATATCAAAAGTATTTGTAGATACAATCTATCACTACAATTATAACGAATGGAAAGAAAAGCTGTTGGCTCAGGCAAACGGCTTTGTTGACCTGCCTTTAATTAATAGAAAAGACTCTGAGTTCTTTGTAAAAGAGGCAGTGGCTTTGCACGCCCACTTTACAAGCCTTAAAAATGCTTTGATGGGTACGAAGAATACTTACAAAGCGATAAACGAGAAGTTGGGAACAGATTTTGCCACTAACGCATATAACCAACAGACAGTTGTGTCCTTGTTTGAATTAATAAGAAGCAATGTGATACTCAACAAAATTTGGTTTTCGTCTGATATAGCTAAGATCAGAACGCTCGTTATTGAAGCTCAAGCAGTATCAAATGATATTAAAAGTGCAAAAGAAAAACTGTTAGCAGTTTGGGAGCCTGAAATACTTGATTTAGATTTTGCCCCTATTCTTTTGAGATATAAAACTGAATACACCAACATATTCAAAGTATTCAAGGGACAATATAAGCAAGATAAAAAGCAAATTCAGGCTCTAAGCAAAACTGTTTTGAAAAAGCTGTCCGATGATGCAGTCATCGAACTATTGTCATTGTTGAAACTCTATCACGATAAGTTAAATTGGTTAGAGGAAAATACTACTGAACTACAAAGACTTTTAGGTGAATACTATAAGGGTGTAGATAGCGATTGGGATTATATCATAAATGCAGTAGGCATCTGCGCTCAGATTAAGAATCTGCCTATTGGCGAAATCCCCTCAAGGCTGCTTGACATTATTTCTGTTGAACATACAGAAGAAGCCGCAAAGCTTGATGTGCTTCTTTCTGAACTTACAACAGCCTTGGTGTCGTCAAAGAATGAGATAGTATCTTTAGAAGCTGATATAGATATTGATTTGGCTGACTTTGATGTGGAAGAAACTCTCAAAACGATTGATACATATTTAAGCAAGCTCAATGAAGTATTGGCACAAACCGAAATAGTGAAGCAGTATTTGGTTAATTCTAACGAAGCGATAGATGCTATCTATAAGGCTATTGAACACTTAAATTCGTATAGTGAAACCAAGCGACTTATAAATATTCTCGCTGAAACTCACAAGCGTGATTTTGAAATTCTATTTGCTGACGAACATACAGATTGGGATAATGTTGTTTTATTGCTGAACAAAGTAAATGAATTGAAGAAATCTACACATTTTAC
>DEPP01000002.1:40685-43998 GCA_002358835.1 Bacteroidales bacterium UBA3389 | reverse complement strand
CAAAGAAACGCAAATACCGCAATCTGCTGTTTTATAGCATTTTAATTGCTGATATTTGCGTTTTATACGGTTTTCTTTGCATCCGTTTTCAATTCAAAAAAGTGCCATTTATTTTCCGATGCAGAATTTGGAGAATATGTTATTAAGAATTTCGTCGGTGGTTACAACACCTGTGATTTCTCCTATGTAATGTATTGCTTCTCTTATGTCGGCTACTATTATGTCTGTTGGTTGCCCTGCTTCTAAGCTTTCTTTGGCTACCAACAATGCTGCAAGAGTTTTCATCATTATTTCGTAATGACGTACGTTTGTTACCAATACATTTGATTCGTATTCGTCTTTTCCGCTTGATAATACTATTTTTTGCAATAATTCACCTATTCCCAAACCTGTAGATGCAGAAAGTTGGATTGCTTTCAATTTATCCCATTCTTTCTTATCTGAATTCGTTAATTCAACCAAGTCAATCTTATTTGCCAAAACGAAAATCTTTTTGTCCGTCAAACTAACGTGTTTATCCAAAGCAAGCAAGTCTTTCTGTGCTGTCAAAGTATCTGTTTTTGTTATATCACATACATACAACACAATTTCTGCTCGTTCTACTGCTTTGTAAGAACGTTCAATCCCTTTAGTCTCTATGTTGTTTTTTGTTTGTCTTATACCGGCTGTGTCAATGAAACGAAATTCCAAACCATCGATTTGCATGCTCTCTTCTATGGTGTCGCGTGTTGTTCCGCTGACAGAAGAAACAATTGAGCGTTCTTCGTTTAATATCCTGTTGAGTAAGGTTGATTTTCCTGAATTTGGTTTTCCTATTATGGCTACAGGGATACCGTTTTTGAAAGAATTACCTGCTTTAAAGCTATTGACTAATTGATTTAATTCCCTTATAGAGATATTCAATAACATTTCTAATTCCGATCTATCTGCAAACTCTACATCTTCTTCGGAAAAATCTAATTCCAATTCCATGAGGCTTAATATCTTAACCAAGCACTCTCTTAGTTTTTTTATTGTGAGCTTGTATCCTCCTCTTAATTGCTGCATAGCCAACTTGTGAGCCATAGCAGTTTTTGCACTTATCAAATCGGCAACTGCTTCAGCCTGCGATAAATCCATTTTACCGTTAATAAATGCTCTTTGAGAAAATTCTCCGTTTGTTGCAATTCTACCACCCTTTGCAAGGATACTCAAAAGAATCTGTTGTTGCACATAAACAGAACCATGATGTGAAATTTCAACGAGGTCTTCTCCCGTGAAAGATTTTGGAGCCTTGAATACAACGCATACAACTTCATCAACGATTTCTTCTTTTGCATCCAATATATAGCCATGTTTGACCTTTGCATGCATAAATCGTCTCACTCCACTTTTTTGTCCCTTCGAATTGACAAAGATTTCACTTAGAATATTTATAGCATTGCTTCCTGTTATTCTTACCATTCCCAATGCAGATCTGCCTCTTGGAGTTGCAGGTGCACAAATGGTTTCTCTATTCTTAATCTGTGTATCTGTTGTACTTGACATGATTGTAATTGTATTATTATTAGTTTTTATTTTCTTTTAATCTTATTATTTCGTCTCTGTATTTCGCCGCTGCCATAAAGTCTAATTCTTCCGCTGCTTGCTTCATCAGTTTTTCCAATTGTTTTATCTGTTTGTTTTTGTCTTTGGTTTGAGTGTAAATACTTCTTGATTCCGCTATTTTGTTTCTTGAATCCGTTTCGCTGAATCTTGAATCCGTTTTATCAGATCTTGATTCTGTTGAATTGGTCGTAAGTGTCTGCCTGTTAAGTGCTCTATTTACTTGCTTAGGAGTTATCCCGTGAGCTGTGTTGTAGGCTTGTTGTTTCTCACGATTGCGAGTATTTTCTTTGATAGCACGCTTCATGCTGTCGGTTATGTGATCGGCATAAAGGATTGCTTTACTGCTGACATTTCTTGCCGCTCTTCCTATCGTCTGAATCAGAGCTCGATCACTTCTTAAAAAGCCTTCTTTATCTGCATCCAATATCGCAACAAGGCTTACTTCGGGTAAGTCTAATCCTTCCCTTAACAAGTTTACGCCTATCAATACATCAAAAACGCCCTCTCTCAATTCTTCCATTATTTCTACTCGTTCCAGAGTTTCTATGTCTGAATGTATGTATTTGTTCCTAACTCCGACATTGGTCAAATAGCGACTTAATTCTTCCGCCATTCTCTTTGTCAGAGTCGTAACCAAGACTCTTTCTTGCTTTTCCACAACTCTATCGATTTCTTCCAATAAATCATCGACCTGATTCTTTGCAGGGTGTATCTCAATTGGCGGATCCAAAAGTCCTGTCGGGCGTATGATTTGCTCGACTATGACTCCTTCCGCTTCATTTATTTCAAAATCTGCAGGTGTGGCTGATATGTATATTGTCTGATTTTGTAATTGTTGAAACTCTTCAAACTTCAATGGCCTGTTGTCAAAAGCCGAAGGTAGTCTAAAGCCATATTCAACCAATGAACTTTTGCGAGAACGATCTCCTCCGTACATTGCTCTTATCTGAGGGACTGTTACATGGCTTTCATCTATCACAAGAAGAAAATCATCGGGGAAATAGTCGATAAGACAGAACGGTCTTGACCCCGGTTTTCTTCCATCGAAATATCTCGAATAGTTTTCTATGCCGCTGCAATAGCCCAACTCTTGAAGCATTTCAATGTCGTTATTCACTCTCTCTTCCAATCGTTTTGCTTCAAGATTGCGTCCGCTGTCTCGAAATTCATCGCATCGTAAGAACATATCGCTTTGAATCTGATGCAATGCAGATGCTAATGTATTCTTATTGGTTAAAAAGTTGCCTGCAGGGTAAATGACCATTTCGTTCAAGGATTCGATGCGACTGCCGCTTATAGGATCGATCGTTTCCATTGCTTCTATTTCATCATCCCAAAATATCAATCTGTAGGCATAGTCTAAATAAGGAGGGAATATATCGATTACATCACCCTTTACTCTGAATCGTCCTCGTATAAACTCAATTTCATTTCGAGAATAAAGGCTATCGACCAAATCCAACAAAAACTTATTCCTCTCTAAGTGTTGTCCTTTGCTTAGATATATCGTTCCGTTTGCAAAATCTTCAGGATTACCTATACCATATATACAAGAAACAGAACTGACAACGATAACATCTTTTCGTCCTGAGAGTAGGGCAGAGGCGGCAGATAGTCTCAGTTTTTCCAATTCATCGTTTATCGAGAGGTCTTTTTCAATGTATGTATTGGTTTGAGCAATGTATGCTTCAGGTTGGTAATAGTCGTAATAGGAAACAAAATACTC
>DEPP01000002.1:13780-40636 GCA_002358835.1 Bacteroidales bacterium UBA3389 | reverse complement strand
AAATTCTTGAACTCGCTATATAATTGAGCAGCAAGTGTTTTGTTGTGACTCATTACAAGAGTCGGTTTTTTTATTTGTTCTATAACATTTGCTATTGTAAAGGTCTTTCCGCTTCCTGTAACTCCTTGTAATACTTGAGCAGGCGATCCGTTTTTTAATCCGTCCACCAATTGGGATATAGCTTGTGGCTGATCCCCCATAGGCTTAAATGCTGCTTTCAGTTTGAAGTCCATTACTTTTGATTCTTTGATTCTCTCTCCCCTTTATTCGTAGCTTAGGTTCTGTTCGACTTCTTCTAATATTGCATTCACTTCTTCGTAACTTTCTGCCGTAACAAGTCTTATTCTGTATGGTTTGAAATTTTTTAGTTCTCTGAAATAGCCCGAATAGAACTTACGCATCTCGAGCAAAGCATAGCGTTCGCCTCTCCAACTTTTCAAACCATCGATATGTTTCTTGCATACCATTGCTCTTTCTTTTACAGAGACTGTTTCTATTGCCTTGCCACTAAGAATTTGCTTGCATTGCTGAAAAATGAATGGGTTTCCCATCGCTGCACGCCCGATAAGTATGCCGTCAACTCCATAACGATTTTTGTATTCGAGCATTTTCTCTGCCGAATCTATATCTCCATTGCCAAAAATAGGAATATGCATGCGAGGATTGTTTTTTACCTCTCCAATCAATGACCAATCTGCTGTTCCCTTGTACATTTGTGAACGAGTACGTCCATGAATACTGAGCAGTTGAACACCGACGTCTTGAAGACGCTCTGCAACTTCGACAATCGGTTTGTCATCATCGCTATAGCCCAAGCGTGTTTTGACGCTGACAGGTATGTTCACAGTATCGACAACGGCTTTTGTTAATTTTATCATTTTTGGAATATCGTTCAAAATACCGCTACCGCATCCTTTGCCTGCTATCTTCCTAACGGGACATCCCCAATTTATATCGATGAAATCAGGATTGTTTTGTTCCGCTATTTGAGCAGCTGTGCACAAACTTTCTTCGTTGTTACCGAATATTTGAATTGCCAATGGTCGTTCACTATGTTCAAAGGTCATTTTTTTAAGCGAAGAATCTACATTGCGAGAAATGGCATCCGATGATATGAATTCACTAATCAACACATCAGCTCCATAGTGTTTGCATATGACTCTGAAAGGCGGAGTGGTAACTGCCTCCATAGGAGAAAGTACCACAGAAAATTTCGGTAAGAGTTGTTTTATATCCAATGTTGTTTTGTTATTTCGGATGCAAAGATAATGCTTTTACCCCAAGTAACAAAACAAATAAAAATTTATTCCACTATTTAGCTTCTTTTTTCTCGTTGCCGTACAACTTCATACATCATTACGCCTGCAGCAACTGATACATTCAAACTTTCAATACAGCCTTTTATAGGGATGCTTAGCAAATTGTCTGCCATCTTTATAATTTGCGGATTCACCCCTTTCTCTTCGTTACCCATAATTATCATCAGTGCTTCTTCTGCATTCATTGATGTGTAATCTTTATCGGCTTTCTCGGTTGCTACATAGGTAGTGATTCCTAAAGATTTCACTAAGTTGAGTAAAGTTTTTGTATTGGCTACTCTGCATACGGGTAGTCGCAACAAAGCTCCTGCCGATGTGCGAATGGCATCTTGATTTATAGGGGCGGTCGATTGTTGAGGTACTATCAAAGCATGAACACCTGCACATTCTGCACTTCTTGCAATGGCTCCAAGATTTCTTACATCCGTAATACTATCCAACATAAGCAAAAAAGGTTTCTCATTATTGCTTTCTATTTCCTCTATTATTTCTTCAATATCCCTATATTCGATTAAGGAAAGTTGAGCAACGACTCCTTGATGATTTTGTTTGCCAACAAGTCTGTCGAGTTTTTCTACAGGAACATATTGTGTCGATATGTGTTTTTCGTTTTGTGCAAGCAGTGTTTTTAGCTCGAAAAACAACTTTCCTTGCAGATTACTTTGAAAAAAAATTCTGTCAATTCCTTTTCCTGATTTTACAGCTTCGATTATCGGTCTTAAACCGTAGATTATTTGTTTGTCCATTGTCATATTATTTTTCCGTCTTGCATTTCAATCATTCTATCTGACATCTTCGCAAGTTCTTCACTATGTGTTACGATTAAAAATGTTTGCTTATAAGTTTCTCTTAACTTAAAAAAATATTCGTGCAACTCTTTTGCATTGCGACTATCAAGATTTCCGCTTGGTTCATCAGCTAATATTATAGATGGGGAGTTAATTAAAGCTCTTGCGACAGCAACACGTTGTTGTTCTCCTCCGGATAATTGAGATGGTTTGTGGTTTGCTCTGTCATAAAGATGCATTATGTTCAACAATTCTTTAGCTCTCTCTTCTGTTTCTTTCTTGTTCTGTTTGCCGATTAAAGCAGGTAACATAACATTCTCCAATGCGGTAAATTCTGCAAGCAAATGATGAAATTGAAACACAAATCCGATTTCTTTGTTGCGAAATTCCGATAATTTGTTATCCGAAAGTTTTGTAACATCTCTGTTGTTTATCAATATCTGTCCGCTATCAGCTTTGTCCAAAGTGCCGATGATTTGCAACAATGTTGTTTTTCCCGCTCCGGATGCTCCCATAAGGGCTACAATTTCAGAAGGCATTATTTGTAAATCAACATCCTTTAGAACATGTAGCTCTCCATATTTTTTGTTTAATAGACTTGTCTTTATCATTACTTTTCTATGTTTCTGTTATTAAGGATTGCATATCCGAAATTCAAAGAAAATGAAAACGGATTTATGTTTTGGTCATCTCGTTGATGATAAGAAAAAATCAAACTCAGAGGTCCTATCGGCGTTTTCAAAACTACAGATGCTGATGAGATTAAATATGTCGTTTTGAATAATTCTCCATAGTAAGGAACAAGGTTGTCTTCTGTAAGAATCTGCTGTATAGGTGCGTAAATATAAGCATCTAATCTCATATATAGGTTTACGTTCAGAATAGTCTGCAAAGAATAAATACCTCCTAAACCAAAAGCAAAGTATTTGTTCGATCTGTATTCGGGGATGTATTGAGTAAGCGTTTCAATAGTAGGTGCATATACTCCTGCGTTGAGAATGCTCGGTTTATATGTGTCAAATAATTCCTGAAATGAATAAAACACATCTCCTCTAAGCCCTATTTTGAAGTTATCGCTTAAATCAAAATACATTTTTGATAACATCTTTATTTGAAACCAAGAATGAGGCGAGTTGTATGAGTAACTGTTATCGGTAGTATTACCTGGGAAACATTTTTCTATACCATTGACGTATTGTAACGAGAGTTTGTGATAGTGTCCGCTTGTCGGGAACATATCATCATCAAGATTGTTGTATTCTTCTTTCAAACCTATTGCGAAATGTTCAAAACTAGAACGATCGGGTATGTCGGTTTGCACAACACCAAAGTCTTTTGCAAAATATTTGTCATTAATCCTTCCAAGGCCGACAGAGAATACTAATTTGTCTTTAGTATCAAGAGGCATACCAAAACTTAATTGGAAATTACTTTCTGATTGTTCAAGATAATTAATCGGGGAGGAAGAAAACAACCCTGCTCTCATACGATAGTAATTCCATTTATTGATATTTAATTCTGACACCATAAAGAAAGAATATATTGAGGCAAAATCCACTCTCGTTTTTAGAGATAAGGAACTGTAAAATCTGCCGAGGTATGTGTTGGCTTGAATCAACCAAGCGTGCCGATTGAGAAAATTAAAATCCAATCCGCTATATATAAAACTGATAGGATTAGTAGAAACCATACCTCCAAGGTTCATTCTTAAATAACTCTCTGTGTTAATGTCGAGATTAAGTATGTAAGAGTTGAAATAGTCGTTGTATTTTAATTTCGGATGTATGTTCTTTATGTTGTTGTCCAAATAAAGAGAGAGATAGTTTCTCTTCAATATTTTTGTATTGAGAGTTTCTTTCCTGTCGACAAGATAATCCTCATGATGAATTACGGATGATATAAATCGTTTTTGATTATTTGTCAATCCTTCGATACTGATAGCCTTTACATCTAAGTGAGGCTTTTTGCTATTAAATTGTTTTCGCTTTTCAGAAACAGTATTCTTGCCTACACTATCAAGAAGATATTCTCTGATTTCCGGAATTTTTTTAATAGTGGCTTCATATCCTGCTTTGTCGCATTCTTTCATCTTATCAAATTCCAGAATATTGATACCGCTCAGTTCGGGTTCTATAAGCACGCTGTTAGAACAATATACGTTGTAATCGGAACTTGTTGTCAGCATATTTTCCACATAAGAACGCATATCCCCATGCTTAGGTGGTTCAAAATTACCAACAACTTTCACTCCGATTATTATATCCGGATTATATGTATTGAGCATTTCTTTCGCAGGAAAGTTATTATACATTCCTCCATCAAATAGCACTTTGTCATCGATCTTAATAGGAGAAAATACAAAAGGAATTGTCATAGATGCTCTGATAGCTAATCCTAAGTCTCCTTGCTTTATGATGTCTTCTTTATGATTTTCAATATCTGATGCAACGCAAAAAAATGGTATCATCAAACTGTCAAAATCATTTTTGCAGGCTTTGGAAGCTGGAGAAAATATTTCCATAAAAGCGTAATCCATTTGAGCAGGGTCGATTATGCTTGTAGGTAGTTTTAACGAGAACTTATTTTCTGTATCGAAAGAAATAGTGAGAAATTTAGGTGTTTGAGCCTTTTTTTTGAAGAAATACACGTAGTCATCTTCGATTTTACCGGTAAGCCAATATTGAAATTCATTGGAATAGAAGATGTTCTCGATTTCTTCTATCGAATAGCCTGATGCGTATAGCCCTCCGATTATCGCACCCATTGAAGTACCGCAAATATAATCAATCGGGATTTCTGCCTCTTCAAGAGCCCGCAACACTCCCAAGTGAGCCACGCCTTTTGCTCCTCCACCGCTTAACACCAACCCAACTTTCTGCACTCTCAAACTATCAGGCGTTGCAATCGCTTTTTCGTTGCTGTAAAATAAAAACACCAATAACGATATGACAAAAAAGACTCTTGTCATAACCTGCTCAGATGATTTTTGCAGTTTTTTCATATATGTATTCGGTGCTTTATTGTCTTTTTTCAACGTTTTTCCCTGACTAGATATTGCTAAGTATCACATTTTCTTTTACTAAAAAAGCGTTTATTATCTCTTGAAAAGAATAAACGCTTTCTTGATTTCGTTGTTCTGTTTCTTTGTTTTAATATTTTATTATCGCATTTCGTTTTTTTGACCTCATATCTTCAAGATTTGACTACAGATGCTGTTCTTGGTTTCTTGTTGATTGCTTATTTTGAAAAGAATTCTATGATCTTCGATATTATGTATTGCAGTTGCTCTTCGTCTAATTCGGTGTGCATAGGTAAAGATAAAACTTCTTCCGATAATTTTTCCGAAATTTCAAATGTACTTCCTTGACGAGCAATTGGAAGAAAAGCTTTTTGTTTGTGTAAAGGAATTGGATAATATACCATTGACGGAATGTTGTTTTCTGCCAAGAATGCTTTCAAATCATCTCTTCGTCCGTTCGTTACTTTCAATGTGTATTGGTGATATACATGAGAAGAAAACGACTCTTGCTTAGGTAAAATCAATTCTTCTATTTCCGCAAATGCTTCATTATATACTTTTGCTGCTTCGTTTCGTGCTTGAGCGTATTCATCGAGATGTGTTAATTTAGCTGATAAAACAGCTGCTTGAATTGTGTCTAAACGAGAATTTACTCCCAAAACATCGTGATGATACCTTTCTTTCATGCCGTGATTTGAAATCATTTTCATCTTTTCTGCCAAAACATCATCATTAGTGAATATAGCACCTCCGTCTCCATAGCAACCTAAATTTTTTGAAGGGAAAAATGATGTGCAACCTATTGTTCCTATTGTTCCGAGTTTTTGTTTATGACCGTCTTCGTAGATATAATCGGCACCAAGTGCTTGAGCCGTATCTTCGATTACGTGTAAATCATATTTTTTTGCAATATCCATTATAGCTTCCATTGGAGCAGCTTGACCAAAAAGGTGAACCGGTATGATAGCTTTTGTTTTAACTGAAATGGCTTGCTCGATATTTTTTGCGGTAACGTTGAAAGAATCATAATCTACATCGACAAAAACAGGACGATACCCCAAAAGACCAATCACTTCCGCAGAAGCAATGAATGTAAATGCTGGGCAAATGATCTCATCACTTGGTTTCAACCCCAAAGACATAAGAGCGATTTGCAGAGCATCGGTACCGTTGCCACAAGGAATAACATGTTTTACATCTAAATAAGTAGCCAATTCTTTAGAGAAATCATCTACTTTAGCCCCTCTTATAAAAGCGGTTGAGTTTATTACTTCTGCTATTCCGTTATCAATTTCCGTCTTTATCTTTTCATATTGCAGACGTAAATCAACCATTTGTATTTTTCTCATATCGAAATCCATTTTTGAATATCAGCGTTTGCAAAGGTAGAAAATAAAAACGAAACAAAAAACTTCGTCGAAATCAAAATCTGTTTTCAACAAATGATAAAATAACATAATCCTTAAAAGTAAAGAGATTTGTGAACGTGTTTTCAATATTTGTTAATAACTTAATCAAGGACTGTTTTTGTTTCGAAGAATAATATTTGTAAGTTTGCAACTCAAATTTGTGCAATTATGGAATTAGACTTGTTTTCATCATCGACAGATTTATCTTTCGAAAATAAAGAAAAGGCGGAAGAAAATAAAGTTTCTGTGGCACAAAGGGGTGAAATGGAAACTATAAATAAAGAAAAGACAGACAATATTACAGAGGCAGAAATGGAACTTAAAGAATTAAAGAAAGAAGACATTATCGAATCTTGCGTAAAGTATTTTAAGGGGGATGCTTTGGCTGCAGACGTTTGGTTTAACAAGTATGCCCTCAGAGATGGAGAAAGAGTATTTGAATTGAACCCTGATCAGATGCACAGACGTTTGGCGAGGGAATTTGCGAGAATAGAACGTAAATATTCTAATCCGATGAGTGAGGATGAAATTTACGAGTTGCTGAAAGATTTCAAATACATAATTCCGCAAGGCAGCCCAATGGCGGGTATAGGTAATGATTTTCAAGTTGTGTCTCTGTCAAACTGTTTTGTGATAGGCAATCCTACGAATTCTGATTCTTATGGTGGAATTTTGAAAATAGACCAAGAGCAGGTTCAATTAATGAAACGAAGAGGAGGAGTGGGGCATGACCTTTCGCATATCAGACCTAAGATGAGTCCAGTTAAAAATTCAGCATTGACTTCTACAGGTATAGTTCCGTTCATGGAAAGATATTCCAATACGACCAAAGAAGTTGCACAAGGAGGTCGAAGAGGTGCTTTGATGTTGTCCATTTCCATTAAACACCCTGATGCAGAAGATTTCATCGATGCAAAGATGGAGTTGAATAAAATAACTGGAGCGAACGTTTCTGTCAAGATTGATGATGATTTTATGCGTTGTGTGGTAAGTGGAAAGCCATATACGCAACAATTCCGTACCGATTCGGATGTGCCAAACATAACAAAGGAAATAGACGCAAGGGCTTTGTGGAGAAAGATTATTCATAATGCTTGGCAGAGTGCCGAACCTGGAGTGTTGTTTTGGGATACTATAATTAGAGAGTCAGTTCCTGATTGCTATGCTTCTTTTGGTTTCAAAACTATATCTACAAATCCATGCGGTGAAATCCCATTATGTGCATACGATAGTTGTCGTTTACTTGCAATAAACTTGTATTCATACGTTGAAAATCCGTTTACGGAGTCTGCTCGTTTTGATTTTGAGTTATTCAAAACCCACGTTCAAAAGGGTCAAAGATTGATGGACGACCTTATTGACTTGGAAATGGAGAAGATTGAACGCATACTTGCAAAAATAGAATCAGATCCTGAACCTGAAGAAATAAAGAGAGTTGAGAAAGAACTTTGGTTGAATATCAAGATGAAGTGTTTAGAGGGAAGACGAACAGGATTTGGAATTACTGCAGAAGGGGATATGTTAGCTGCAATGGGCTTTACATACGGCACAGATGAAGCAACGGATTTTGCAGTTGAGGTTCAAAAGCATCTTGCTTGCTCAGCCTATCGTTCATCTGCAATAATGGCTAAGGAAAGAGGTGCATTCCCTATTTACGATTACAAATTAGAAGAGAATAATCCATTTATCCAACGTTTGAAAGCTGCGGATGAAGAATTGTATTCTATGATGAAAGAATACGGAAGAAGAAATATCGCTCTTCTTACCATAGCTCCGACAGGCAGTGTGAGCATTTGTACACAAACATCTTCGGGAATAGAACCTGCGTTTTTGGTATCATACAAACGTCGTAGGAAAGTAAATCCGAATGACAACAATGCTAAGGTTTCATTTTATGATGCAGAGGGACAAGCGTGGGAAGAATACAATGTGTTACACCATAAATTTGCTGTGTGGGCAGAAATCAACGGATATAATGTTGAAGAGATGAAATACAAATACAGCGAAGAAGAATTACAAGCTGTAATTGCGAAATCTCCTTATCACAATGCGACAGCCAATTGTGTTAATTGGGTGAACAAAGTAAAGATGCAAGGTGCTATTCAAAAGTGGGTGGATCACTCTATTTCAGTTACGGTGAATATTCCAAAGGAAACGACAGAAGATGTTGTGGATAAGATTTACCAAACAGCGTGGGAAAGCGGTTGTAAGGGAATGACGATATACAGAGACGGCTCAAGAGACGGTGTGTTGGTGTCTGGAAATACTAAACCGAATACTGTTTTTACCGAAACCAAAGCTCCTAAACGTCCTAAAAAACTTGAGGCAGAGATTATCCGATTCCAAAATGACAAAGAAAAGTGGATAGCCGTTGTAGGTTTGTATGAGGGACGTCCATACGAGATTTTCTCCGGAAAAGCTGATAGTTTCGTATTACCAAACACTATTGAAAAAGGGTGGGTGATAAGAATGAAAGAGGGAAGTGAGCCTGCAAGATATGATTTCCAATTCTTGGATAATGATGGCTATAAAGTAACAATAGAAGGCCTTTCTCGAATGTTCAAAAAAGAGTATTGGAATTATGCTAAGTTGATTTCGGGAATACTCCGTCATGGAATGCCTATAGCAAATGTTATAGAATTAATTTCCAAGCTTACTTTGGATACTGATTCTATCAATACATGGAAAAACGGAATCGCAAGAGCCTTGAAACGTTATGTGAAAGACGGTACTGTTGTTGAGGGTGAGAAATGTCCTCAATGCGGAGAGCCGATCATATACACAGGAGGATGCAAGCAATGCTCATCTTGCGGTTGGAGTAAATGCGGTTAAGAAATTTGTTTATTTGAAATAGTTGCACAAGATGAATACGGCACGATTATTTGTTTCGATTTGTCTTGTGCTTTTTTGTTTTCTAAAACTCAACGCACAGCAAGATGTAAATCAATTCATAGAAAAACGCTCCAAAGATATTGAAGACTTGGAGATAAGTGAAGAAGCAAAAGAAGAATGGCTTGAAACCCTGCATAGTTTTGCACTAACCCCGCTTAATCTTAACAATGCAACCGAAACGCAACTGCAAATATTGGGCTTAAATGACTTTCAGATTTTCTCTTTGCAACATTATATACGAGAAACGGGGGAGTTGTTATCCATATATGAACTTTCACACATCAATGGCTTTGATTCCGAAACGATAAATCTAATAATGCCTTTTATTTATGTAAGAAAGACCGATTGGAAACCTCCTTTGAGATTTGACAGCATAGCCAAATACAACCGTCAGGACTTAAGACTGCAATATCGTCAAGTGCTTGAGCAATCCAAAGGCTACCTTCGAACAGATGGGAAGGGCTATCAAGGACAACCGTTTTCGACAACTCTGAGGTATAATTTCAATTACTTTGACAGACTTCAATTTTCGGTTGTTGCAGATAAAGATGCGGGAGAACCATTCTTCGACAGCTTGCAACCTTATGGCTTTGACCATTATTCGATTCAACTAACACTCAAGCAAATCGGTATATTGGATCAACTTACACTTGGAGATTATCGTTTGAATTTTGGAGAGGGTTTGGCTTTGTCGCAAGGCTTTTCGCTTTCTTATTTGAATACAGATGCCATTGTGAAGAAACGTTCATACGGAATAACGCCTCATCGTTCCAGTTCTGAAACAGACCACAATCGAGGCATTGCCGCAAATATCGATGTCTTTAATACAAATCTTTTTGTCTTTGCAAGTGCGAGCAGGAATGACTATTCGGGAAATCTTATGACCACAGGACTGCATCGTACTCCGCACGAGATAGAAACAAAAGACTCAACAACTACACGAATGGCAGGATTGCATTGGGCATACGACAGAAAAGGATTGCAAATCGGGCTGACCGCTTTTACATATGCTTACAAAGACAGCCTGCATCATCAAAGCCGAGACTACCAACAATATTATTTCGAAGGAAAACAAAACAGCGTTTATTCGATTAACGCATCCTATCTTTTCAAACAAATGAGAGTCTTTGGCGAAACAGCCGTCAGTCAAAATAAAGCCACAGCTATGTTGTTCGGACTGCAGTTTAACTTAGACTACAAAACCACTCTCTCTGTTTCGTACAGGAATTACGACAAACGTTTGCAAAATCATTATGCCTCCGCTCTTTCAGCCCAAAGTCGCATTGCAAACGAGAAAGCAATCAATTTTGCATTTGCACATAGGGTTAGCAGTGTTTTCAGATATTATTTAGGTTGTGATCTCTTTCGTTTCCCTTTCTCTACCTATCAAAGCACTTTGTCGGCAAATGGATTCAAAATAAAGACTGAACTGATATACACTCCAACTGAGCAGAGTTCGATTCGATTTCTTTCAAAACTCAATTCGCGACAAAGAGATGACAAAAACGATATGCCGAATCTGAAAAGCGAGAATTACTTTCTTGCACAGCTGACGGTTGAACACGCGTTTAATGACTTTATTGCTTTGAATGCACGTTCTGCATATTGCATCAATCGTTTTGAGACAGCCTCAAAAGGAATGTATTTTTATCTTGAGTCGCTTTTTACGCTACCTCGCTTACCTTTGAAACTCAATCTGCGTTATGCTTATTTTGATACAGATGACTACGACTCACATTTCTCGATTTACGAATACAATCTGCCATTATCATTCTCTACGGTAAGCGTATATGATCAAGGACACAGAGCATATATCTTCCTTCGATGCAATCTTTTTCAAGACATACAACTCTCGATGCGTTATGCTCTGACTTTGTTTAGTGAAAAGCAAAGCATATCCTCGGGAAACGACCTGATAAACTCCAATCATAAACAGGATATAGGCGTACAGCTTTATTTCAAATTTTAATCCTATTTTTTCGATTCTTTGTTTCGCAAAAATAAAATCAAGATTCAGTCGAGCGAAACTTGATTTCAGTAAATTGTTTCTTTATTTGAGTAATTTAAAACAAAGATTCGCAAAAGGGATTGTTTTAACCCTTATTGCGAATCTTCGTCCTATTGCCTTGCAGGCTTATATTGTTTGTCTTATTGTTTGTTTTGCTGATTTAGAATTTGGAACTGATCCAACGATATAAGTCGTTACCGTTTGCATATATCAATAGGGCAAACAGAATAGCCATTCCTATCGTTTGAGCTCTTGCCATGAATTTGTCTCCCGGCTTTTTACCTGTTATCATTTCCCAAAGCGTAAACATAACATGGCCTCCGTCCAAAGCAGGTATTGGTAATATGTTCATGAAAGCAAGTATTATCGATAAGAATGCAGTCATATTCCAGAACAAAGCCCAATTCCATGTTTCAGGAAACATAGATCCGATTGCTCCAAAGCCACCTAACTGTGATGCACCTTCTTTCGTGAATACCAACTTAAACTGTTTAACATAGCTTACAAGGGTTTCGCAGCCTAATACTATACCTGCAGGAATCGATTCCAAAAGGTTGTATTCTGTCTTCTCGGTTTTGTATATCAAAGCAGGATTCTTGTATGCCGCACCTATCTTTCCATCTGCTCCAAGCTGAATTGTGGCGATGTTTTCTTTGCCTTGACGATAGTAAGTAATGTCTATTTTTTGTCCTTTTTTGTTTTCGATTTCCTTAACAAAGTCAGAAAAAGCAAGAGTCTTTACTCCGTTCAATGCCGTTATGCTGTCGCCAACTTTCATTCCCGCTTTCTCTGCAGCACTTCCGATAACGAAATTATCAATCACAAAAGGGAAACGAGGCGTTGCAAATTGTTTTGCTCCCGATGCAAGCATTTGTTTTGCGAAGTCTTGAGGTAAGGTTATTGTCTCTTCAACTCCGTTTCTCAAAACGCTGACCTGTCTTGTGTCGTCCAAAAGAATTTGTTCTAAAGCATCGGATAGTTGATGTACTTCTTTGCCTTCTACCTTTGTAATAATGTCTCCGTTTTGGAATCCGCCTTTTAGTGCAACTTCTACATAATCATAGCCTTGAGAAACGTTTTGTAGAGGCAGTGTTTCTTTGCCCCAAGTAAATAAAATGCCGGCAAAGATTACTATTGCTCCGATGAAGTTCATTAAAACGCCACCTAAGACAATCAAAAGCCTTTGCCAAGCTTTCTTACTGCGGTATTCCCATGGTTGAGGTTCTGATGCAAGGGTGTCAGCCGACGTATTGCTCTCGTCAATCATGCCCGCAATCGAACAATATCCGCCAAAAGGAAGCCAACCCAAGCCCCACTCGGTTTTATCGGGGTGTTCGGCAAATTCTTCCGGTGCTTGACGACTGAAAAAACTAAAATGCCATTTTCCATTGTAGCGTTTCGCTCTTATCAATGAAAAATACGGATTAAAGAAAAGGTAAAACTGTTCTACTCTTGTCTTGAATAAGCGAGCGAAAAGGAAGTGTCCCAATTCGTGGATAAAGACAAGGAAGGATAAACTGAGTATCAGTGCTAAAATTTTCATATTCTGTTTCTTTGCTTATTTGTATTCTTGTTCTAAACTTTGTCTTACTTCGGCGTCAGTGAGGAAATAATCTTCCAATGACGGCTTTTGCACATAGCTAAACGTATTCATAGCCCGTTCTATTATGTTTGCGATATGCGTAAACTTGATTTTACCATCTAAAAAGGCTTGAACGGCTACCTCATTTGCCGCATTCATAATTGCAGGCACGTTTCCACCACGCTCGATTGCTTGATATGCCAAGCCAAGACAAGGGAAGCGTTCGATGTCTGCAGGTTCGAATGTAAGCGTACCTTGTTCAAACGGATTATATGCAGGAACGTTGTTCGGCAGTCTTTGAGGGTAGGTTAGGGCATATTGAATCGGAAGACGCATATCAGGCATTCCGAGTTGTGCTTTCAAACTACCGTCCTCAAATTCTACCATAGAGTGAATTATACTTTGAGGATGAACAACCGCTTTTATGTTTTGAGAGTCTATTCCAAACAACCATTTTGCTTCTATCATCTCTAAGCCTTTGTTCATCATACTTGCGGAATCTATTGTAACCTTTCGTCCCATCGACCAATTAGGATGCTTTAATGCTTCGGCAACTGAGACTTCCTCCATTTGCTTTAAGCTCATCGTTCTGAAAGGTCCACCTGATGCAGTCAAATAAATCGTGCGTATTTTGTTGTTTGCCTCTCCGCAAAGGCACTGAAAAATTGCCGAATGTTCAGAATCGACCGGCAAAACGGCAACTCGCTTTTCTACTGCTAAGCGACTGATATATTCTCCGCCGACTACGAGTGTTTCTTTGTTGGATAAGGCTATCACTTTGCCACTTTCGATTGCTTTAACGGTTGGTCGCAAACCCGAAAAGCCGACAAGGGCAGTCAAAACGACATCTACGCAATCCAATTGCACAACATCGTTTATCGATTCGCTGCCTGCGAAAACCTTAGTCTCTGTATCCTTCAATGCTTCCTTTACCTTAGGATACAAATCCTTGTTTGCAATAACAACGCAATTAGGTTTGAATTTTAGGGCTTGAGCAATCAGTTCATCGGCTTGATTATTGGCTGTCAGCACCTCGGCAGTGAGTAAATCGCTATGCTGACTTATCATGTCCAAAGCTTGTTTGCCGATAGAGCCTGTTGAACCCAATATAGCTATTCTTTTCTTTTCAGTCATTTTTGTTTGTGTTTCTCAGATTGGTTCCCCACATCAATTTGTTCCTTATTGCAGAGAAAAAACTATTGTTTTCCATTCTGACCAATTTAAGCTTTTTCTCGGCTTTTCTTATCAAGATTCGAGCCGGTGGATTCAAAAGATAATTTTGTGAATCCAAGTGTAAGCTGACTTGATTCTTTGAATGAGAGATTCTAAACTCTATTTCAGAATCTTCAGGTATGATAAGAGGACGATGAGTTAGGTTATGTGGTGAAATAGGTGTAAGACATATACATTTGGATTGAGGACTTATGATTGGGCCTCCGCAACTCATAGAATAGGCTGTTGAACCTGTCGGCGTGGCTGCAATAAGCCCGTCAGAAGAATAAGTACTTAGATATTCGCCATTAACATATACCTCAGTCTCTAAAAGTTCCGAAGGTGACAATCCTCTGACACAAACCTCGTTTATCGCAAGATGTTCTTTTGTGGCATCTTTCCAATCGGCTTTAAGCAGATAATGCTCCTCTATCTTGAACAATCCATGTTTTAGTTTCTCCAATAAATTGTCGCAATCTTCTCTTCCAACACTTGTAAGAAAACCTAAATGTCCTAAATTTATACCTAAAACAGGCAAGTCTCCTTTCCCACAAATGGACAGCGTGTCTAAAAGTGTTCCATCGCCACCAAGGGAAAACAAAATATCGGCTTGCAAGTTTGAAACGTCGTTTAAGGAAAACGATTCAAAGCAATAATCCTTCGAAAGTTCGAATTGCTCGTTCAAATCCTTCAAAAAATCTTCGAAAATCAAGACAGAACCACTTTCGTTCATAATCTGCTCAAACAGATTGCGAACATGAATCAAGTCTTCCTTTCTTAGAAGTTTACCAAATACCGCTATCCTCATTACCTTTCAGACTTTCGTTGAGATAATTGCAAGTTTTATTCTTCTGATGTTTTGCTGCATTGAAATACACATTCGCCACAGCTCAACAACTCTCCGTTCAATCTTCGTTTAATCAAATCTCCAAGGCTTTCTTTCAACTCTACAATATCGCTTTTCGCCAATACCTCTTCACAAAATGCGTACATAAGTAACATTTTCGCACTTCTGTCGCTGATACCCCTTGATTTAAGATAGAATAACGCCTCTTTATCCAATTGACCCACCGATGCACCATGCGAACACTTCACATCGTCATTGTAGATTTCAAGAAACGGTTGAGTATTTACCTTAGCCTTATCGGTCAATTGCATATTCTTACTGCTCTGAAGAGCTTCCGTTCCCTTAGCTCCATAATCCACGAAAATATGTCCTTGAAAATCGGCTTGCGAAACGTCGTCTGCAATTCCTTTGAACAACTGTCGTGATGTACAATCAGGAGAACAGTGCATTACTTTCACCTCTGTGGACGATTTTTGTTGCTTATCTATAAGGTAAAGCCCGTTCAAATCTGCCGAAGCTCCTCTTTCAGTAAACGTTACGTTGATTTTGTTCGATGTTATTTGACCATTGAGGCTCAAACCAAAAGTCTTTAATGCTGAATCTTTGCCGAGAGTGAAGTTTACATTAGTATAGATTGAAGAAAAATCGTTTATGTTTTCCAATTTGTAGTAATCTAACGATGCACCGTCGTTCAATACCACGTCAAGTTTATTGTGTTGTTCGCAAACGGCGTTTGGCAAAGAGTCATCGCAGTGTACGAGTTTCAGATGCGAGTTTTGGTTTAGCTTAATGCTGTTTATGCTTTCTGCTTTGCTTGATATGATATTCTGAATCTGCAAAGGAATTTCTACAAAGCAGTTTGCAAGCACCTCTATGCTTATTCCGTTATCATTAACGCAAAATATAATCTTATCCTTTACTTCTTCAGGCAGGTCAATCTTGTTTTCAAGTTTCCCATCCTTCAAAGGGATTTTCACAGTATTGAGTTCAGGACAATTACAACCCGAAGAAGTGAAATATTTCTCGAATCCCATCTTATCTTTCTTTTTCTAATTCTTGCTTTATCCACTCATAGCCTTTTTCTTCCAAGTCTAAGGCCAATGATTTGTCGCCACTCTTAACTATTCTGCCTTCATACAAAACGTGAACAAAGTCCGGAACTATATAATCCAACAATCGTTGATAGTGAGTTATAACTATGGTTGCGTTATCTTTGGTTTTAAGAGCGTTAACTCCGCCAGCAACAATTCGTAACGCATCTATATCCAAGCCAGAGTCTGTTTCGTCCAAGATAGACAAAGTTGGGTTGAGCATAGCCATTTGAAAAATTTCGTTTTTCTTCTTTTCACCTCCTGAGAATCCTTCATTGACAGAGCGATTTGCCAAATTGCTTGTCAATTGCACCACTTTTTTCTTCTCTTCCATAAGTGCAAGAAATTCTTTCGCACTCATAGGGTCAAGTCCCTTGTATTTGCGTTGCTCATTTATTGCTGTACGCATGAAATTCGTGATACTAACGCCGGGAATCTCCACAGGATATTGAAATCCCAAGAATACGCCTTCTGCAGCTCTTGCTTCGACAGGCAAAGACAATAAATCCTTACCCTTAAACAAGACCTCACCTTGAGTAACCGTGAAAGTATCTTTGCCAGCTATGACTGAGGCCAACGTACTCTTGCCATTACCGTTAGGACCCATTATTGCGTGAACTTCTCCGCTGTTTACAGTCAAATTAACTCCCTTAAGAATTTCTCTTTCTCCTATTTTTGCGTGTAAATCTTTTATTTCCAATAAAGCCATAAGTCAGATGTTTTTTCCTTGTTAAAAGAATCTGCAATATTACAAAAAAAAGCCCAATTAGAGAAACGAAATATCAAAAAAAAGTCTTAACTGCCAAACTTGATTTCAGACAAGAGTTTTTTACTTTCTAAAAACGTTTTCTTAAATCTTGAAAAGCGAAAAATAAAACGAAGATTCAGAAAATTAAATCTTGATTTCAGTCGAGCGAATCTTTGTTTCAGTAAATTGTTTCTTTGTTTGAATTTTGTGAAATCAAGAAAAGAAAAACGCAAGACGGATTTTGCGTTCCTATCTTGCGTTTCCAATAATTTATCATCAACCTATTGAACTATCATCTTTTTCTCCACGCTTCCCTTTACGGTGTTGATTTTCACGATGTACGTTCCCGCCGCAAAATCACTTACATCGATTAAGGCTTCGAAGTGATTCAGTTTCTCTTCTATCAAGAGTTTGCCCGTCAAATCGAAGACTTGAACGCTGTTTATGGTGTAATGGCTCAATGCCTTGAAGTAATCGCGAGTCGGATTCGGAACCAAGTAACACATCTTCTGCAATTCCACTTCCGTAAGCTGACTGCTTTGTTTCGGAACCATGATTATCGGAACCATTGCAATGCGTATATTCTGCCAAATCTCATAAACAGGATCGTCCGCAAAGTTTCGCCACTCCGGACCAACCTTTAGATATTTAGGGGTACTGAAACGACAAAGCGGAATATTATCTTCTTCGCTGAATTGTTTGATATATTCAAGCCAACCATAATAAAGGTAATCATTCTCCCCTTCTTCAGGTGGGTCTAGTACGAACTGCTGATAACCATTAGATTGGTACTGAATAGTACCCATTACGATGGTGTCGTAACACAAGCCCGCCTGTATAGCACCTCCGAGAGCGTTGATAGAATCTCTGATACAAGGACTATAAACATTGCATGTGTGAATCACTCTGAAATGATTGCCATTTGCATACTTTGGTACGTCGAATGCAATTAAAAAATTATTGATATTCGTTAAAGTATCATAATATTGACTTGGGAAATAATACGTGTTCCAATCCCATGGATTCCAATGAATCGTTGTGTTAGGATCATTAGGATTAGAGATAATATCCCAAGTGTGGAAAAGAGTTGTTGCAAGCGTGTCAAAATTTTGATTTAATATGTGAAAACACTTGTCTTCGTATAATTGATTGTCGGCTAATTTGATTGCAACCCCAACAACCACATAATTATCATACGGAATATTCCCGTATTCAAAATTATATTCTTGAGCAAAAGCAGTCGCATAAGATTTGGTTCCATCTTCTATTGAATTTGCCCCGATAACATAGCCATCGGGAACAGGTGCATTAGGGTTACACCATTCTCGATTTTTTACATTATACCAACCGAATTTGCTATAAGGTCTAGAATATTCAATATAAGGTGGAGCTAAATGCATAACACCCCAAGGACTATCATAATCGAATTCTGTTTGCATTTGATTATCTGTTGAAAAACAATTAGCAAAGAAACTTGTATCAAAAACATATAACAAATCATACGTTGCCGGATTTGGCGGTTGAACAAAATTATATTGTGCTTGCAAGATGTTGAACATCGAAGCAAGAATCAGAAATAATAATACTTTTTTCATAGGCGTGAGATTTTAATATTTGTATTTGTTTTCAAGAATTTACGCTACAAAGATAAGTAAACAAAATAACATAACCAAATATTTTTGTAAGAGATTTATTTTTTAAGTTCCCGAATCAAGAAAAATAAAGGCATGTATAACAGAGATTTCTTTGTGAAATAAAGAGTTTTTTGTCGAATTTGCCGATTAAATCCTGTCGAACTGCGATTGGATTACACAATTACAAGGATTTTTCGAATGAATTAAGGTTTGGAAAACGCTCTGTTTGATCTGAGTAATTTGAAACTTGATTTCAGAAAATTAAAACAAAGAAACAATTTAGCGAATCTTTGTTTCAGTAAATTGTTTCTTTGTTTTGGAAAAATCTTTCTTTGATTCAGATTTCTCTTTTCAAGAAAGAAAAAATGCCTTGTGGCTTTATTTGTATTTGCCATTTGTAATCTCTTCGATGGATAAAGAAATATAGACAATGCAATAGTCATTCGGTTCTTCCTCGTAAAGAAATCCGATTCTGCCATCGTCTTGTAAAATCATGGTTGAGTAAGCCGAGCCTCTATCGCTTACAATCATTCCTTTCTCCCAATGTTCTGCAAATTTAGTTGGGGTATAGGCTGTATTGTTGTCAAGTTCTTTGAAAAAAATACTTACTTCCGTTCTATTGTTTCCTGTCGGCAGTGATTGCAACATAAGTTCGCAGGCTTTGTTGTCGCTTGTGCGTATGGCGTTTATTTTTAATATTTCGCCATTGCAGGAATTGCCTCCGACACTTATTCCACCTGCAACTCTATCACTGCTTACCGCCTCGCTCCAAACGCCTTTTGCCAAGGTGAAATCAGTAAAGCTGAAAATATTATAGTATCTGCCATGAGGCTTTCTGCTACTGATAACTATGTTTCCGTTGCTTAGCTCTTCTATTTTGGCTTCATCTCCTCCTCTTACGCAACCTTCGCCAAGCAAATGCCAAGATTCTCCAAAGTCATCTGAGTAAACAACATAATCAACATATCCTTCGGCGCTGTTAGTCAGCAATGCGGCATACAGTCTGTAGTATTTACTGCCTTTAGCCTTGAATACCTTGGATTGTAATATCCTTCCGGAGGCGAAAAACATGCTATAGACTTCCGGTAGTATTGGTTCGTATTTCCCTTTCACGTCCATAAACATAGAGGTTACATCTTCCGGTTCACTCCAATGAAGACCTCCGTTGCGACTTCTTATTCTTGCCATGTGGTTATGCTTATTGCGGGTAGCAGTTTGAAAAGTCTGTTTGCCTGCTACGCACATTATCAAAACCTCTTCGCTTTCCCTGTCGGCAACTATTGCTGCGTCGCCAAAGCCATAGGAAAACAAATCTCCTTTTTCGCCTTTTCCGTCGGCTACGGTTTCTTCCTCACTCCATGTTTCAAGGTCTTTACAACGGCGTATCTTTATATCGACTTCTCCATATCCTATGTCGTTGCCACAAGGTCGGTAGTCGCTAAGTGCAAGCAACGTTCCGTTTGGTGTTTGTGCTATGGCTGGGGTTCGATACGGCTTATTGTTCTCCAAATCTCTCGAATAAAAAAGATATTTGTGGCGATTGCCCGAAACAGGGTAAAGATCGATGTTGATAATATCGTCAATGTATTTTGCTTTTATGGCTTTTATTTCTTTGACTTCTTTGTTCCCGAGTTTTATTTTTGCATCATATCCTCTGTAATTATAAACCCATAGGTTTACTTCGGTCTCTTCGGATAATGAAATGGTGTCTTGGTATGCGTATTCTTTGTTTATGTCGATTGTTTTTAAGAAAGAATGCTCGCTACTCTTGAAATGAATCTCTGCTACTCTTGTGTTGAGTTGATCATTGCAGTTTGCAGGCATATTGATTCTTAGAATTATATCTTTCTTTGCTTCTTGTGCTGTTGTATTATTTGTTGTTATAAATAGGAATGCAAGAAGCAGAATGCTCGGAATGATTTTTATTTTTTTGTTCATTGTATTTAATCGTTTTAATGCTCGCAAAGATACAACAAAGTTGTGAAAATAAAAAACGCAAGCCTTAGAAGCCTGCGTTTTTATCTTGATTTTAGTGTTTTCGTTCTTATTTTCCGCAACGTAAAACCAATTCCTCGTAGAAGTAAGTAATGGTTTCGATTCCTTTGAAGAACTGTTCAAGTGGGTAATTCTCGTTTGGTGAGTGTATTGCGTCAGATCCCAAGCCGAATCCCATTAAAATAGCTTTTGTTCCTAAGATTCTCTCAAATCCTGCTATGATTGGAATACTTCCACCGCTACGTGAAGGTATCGGACGTTTGCCATAAGTTTTGTTATACGCCGCTTCGGCTGCTTGATAGGCAGGCATGTCGATTGGACATACGTAAGCGTAGCCACCATGCAAAGGAGTAACTTCCACTTTTACTGAATCAGGAGCAAGAGTCTTGAAATACTCTGCGAATTGTTCTGTTACAACTTCGAAATCTTGGTCAGGAACTAAACGGAATGAAATCTTGGCATGTGCGGTTGAAGGAATAACGGTTTTAGCTCCCTCTCCTGTGTATCCACCCCAAATACCGCAACAATCAAGGCTTGGTCTGATACCTGTGCGTTCTAATGTTGTATATCCTTTTTCTCCGTGTAGTTCTTTTATATCAAGGCTTTGTTTGTATTCTTCTTCGTTAAATGGAGCTTGATTCATCAATGCACGTTCCTCATCTGATACAACAAGTACTTTGTCGTAGAATCCGGGAACGGTGATGTGGTTGTTCTCGTCAGTCAATTTTGCAATCATCTGACAAAGTATGTTGATTGGATTTGCAACTGCTCCTCCGTACAATCCTGAGTGAAGATCTCTGTTAGGACCTGTTACTTTCACTTCAACATATCCCAAACCTCTCAAACCGGTTGTAATAGATGGAACATCTGATGCCAACATTGATGTATCAGATACAAGAATGATGTCGCTCTTCAAAAGTTCCTTGTTCTCACGACAAAAATCGTATAAGCTAACAGAACCGATTTCTTCTTCACCTTCCAACATAAATTTCACATTGCAAGGAAGCGAGTTTGTGCTGTTCAAATATTCGAATGCTTTTGCGTGCATAAACGATTGTCCTTTGTCGTCATCAGCACCACGAGCCCAAATATGTCCGTCTTTGATTACAGGTTCGAACGGTTCTGTCTTCCATAAGTCAACAGGATCTACAGGCATTACGTCATAGTGCCCGTAAATCAATATCGTAGGTTTGTCGGCAGAAACCATCTTTTCTGCATAAACGACAGGGTTTCCTGCAGTCGGCATTATTTCACACTTGTCTGCTCCTGCAGCCATTATGATTTCTTTCCATCTTTCAGCACAACGAATCATGTCTGGCTTGTGTGCTTCTATCGAAGATATGGAAGGGATTCGTATCAACGAAAACAATTCTTCCAAAAATCTGTCTTTGTTCTCTTCTATGTAAGTTTTGATACCCATGTTTTAATGTATATTTTGTTGTTATTTAGAAATCTGATTCGAGATCTTGTTCCACATATTCGGGAGTGTGGAGATCTTCTTCCGAAATTACAGGATTGTTAATCCAATCTCTGATTATCTGTGTGGTGTTTACTTGTTTGCGTAAATCGGAATAAAGTGCAAATGCGTCCAAACGAGTTAGAAAATCACCAATTTTTACGATGAAATTCGGCTCGTCAAAGGTTACATAAACTCTCATTTGAGGATATTTGCTTTGAAGGTCTTTTTTGAGTGCGAATGCTTTGGCTTTAGCATTGTCCCCCGTAAAACTATTCACTCTTACTCTATATCCTTGTATCGAGCGAGACATTTCGTTGTACTCAATGTGTCTTTCTAAAATTGTTTGCAATCTTCCGTCAGCCAAGATCTTTACTTGGGCGTTGACTTTTGTGCAAAACAAAATGCACAAAACCGATAACACAAAACAAAATCTTGGTTTCATATTCATGATTATCTGCTTGCTCCGTTTATTTGCTTAACCGAAACTGCTAATACAGGGACATGTGAGTGGTTTATCATTTGTTGTGCATACGGACCCAAGAAAATATTGCTCAAAGTTTTTTCTTGTTCGGTCATAATCACAATAAGATCGGCATCAACACTGTTTGCGTAGTCTATTGTCGATAATGTGGTGTTTTCTGCGTCGATATAAGCTGTCGTAAACCTGATTTGTTCTTTTTCCAATAGCTTTTCCACGCTGTGAACGTAGCCTTCTACTTCGCTTCTTACGGTTTTGTTCTTCGTTGTGTGGATTCCCAAAACGTGAATAGTTGTATTAGGGAACATTCTTGAGAATTCGATTGTCCAAGGCACCTTTTGGCGAGTGTCTCTCGTCGAATCAATAGGCATTATTAAGTTTTCCAAATGTTTATCGAAGTTAAAATCTTCTCTGACTGCAAGAACGGGTGCAGATGAAGTGGTGATCGTTTTGAACGTATTTGCACCTGCAAAGTTTTCATCAAAGCCACTATTGCCATGAGTGCCTATTACAAGCAAATCGGCTTCACACTCCTTTACGGCGTGATTAAGAGCTGTGTAAACCTTTTTGTCATGAACAACTTTGAAACTTACTTCGTTTGGAGCAATCTTTGTTTGTAATTCTTTTTGATATTTTTCCAAATCGGCAATTGCTTCATTTATATCTCTTTCAGCAGTTTCTACCCAGATTATGCACAAATCTGCTTCTGCTCTTACGGCTATATCGCTTGCCAATCTCATTGCTGCTAATGACGCTTTCGAGAAATCTATTCCTACAGCTATTGTATCCATGGTTGTAATTTTGTTTGTTCGCACTATTGTCGCAAATTTCTTTTTATTATCTTTGCAACCGAAAAAAGGATTCTCCTTTCAGGGAGCAAATATACTAAAATAAATTCATTACGCCAAAAAATAAGCGAAAAAATCAATGAACGAAAACTTGAATCCCTCAAAAGAACGGTTGTCAAAGAGTGAAAGTGATTACGAAAAGGCTTTGAGACCTTCAGCTTTTGATAGTTTTGCAGGACAAAATCAGATAAAGGAAAACCTAAAGATATTTGTGCGTGCAGCCAAAGAAAGAGGAGAAGCATTGGATCATGTTTTGCTTCACGGACCTCCGGGATTGGGAAAAACAACACTAAGTTACATTATTGCAAATGAGTTAGGCGTCAGCGTAAAAATGACATCCGGACCGGTGTTGGACAAACCCGGTGAATTAGCAGGAATACTTACCAATCTGGAACCAAATGATGTCCTATTTATCGATGAAATCCACAGATTGTCTCCTGTAGTTGAGGAATACTTATACTCAGCTATGGAAGACTATAAAATAGATATTATGATAGAAAGCGGACCTAATGCACGGAGTGTTCAAATCGGATTAAACCCTTTTACACTTATCGGAGCAACAACTCGAAGCGGTTTGCTGACAGCCCCATTGCGTTCACGTTTTGGAATAACCTGCCGTTTGCAGTACTATGACCACGAAACATTATCAAATATTATAAAGCGTTCTTCGGCAATCCTTGCAACACCAATTGATGATGATGCAGCGATTGAAATAGCCCGTCGAAGCAGAGGAACTCCGAGAATAGCGAATCTTCTTTTGCGTCGAGTAAGAGACTTTGCCCAAATATTGGCAGATGGTAAGATAACGATAGGTGTTGCAAAGAAAGCGTTGGAGGCTCTAAATGTGGATAAGAATGGCTTAGATGAAATGGATAATCGCATACTTGGAGCAATTATAGATAAGTTTAAGGGCGGACCTGTGGGAATTACAACCATTGCAACGGCAGTTGGTGAAGATGCAGGCACGATTGAAGAAGTTTATGAACCTTTTCTGATTCAAGAAGGCTTTTTAATGCGAACAGCAAGGGGAAGAGAGGCAACTGAATTGGCATATCGTCATCTTGGAAAATTATTTCAAAAGAACGGACAGCAAGAATTATTTTAGAAAAATTGCTAAATTTGCAAATCGAAATCAAGAATAACAAATAAAAAACAAAGATATGGCAGTACATAAAATAAGTCCGGAGTTATTAACTTTGGATAGAGTAGATGAAATCTTGAAAAAAGGATTGAAAATCGAACTTTCAGAAGAAAGCAAATCAAGAATCTTGAAATGTAGAGAGTACTTGGATAACAAAATGGAAACACAAAAGGAACCGATTTACGGAATTACCACCGGTTTTGGTTCATTGTGTAACATCTCTATAAGCAAAGAACAACTTTCTCAGTTGCAAAAGAATTTGGTGATGAGCCATGCGTGCGGAGTAGGAGAGGAAGTACCGCAAGAAATTGTGAAGATAATGTTGCTAAACAAGATTCAATCACTTTCATACGGTAATTCAGGAGTTCAACTTCAAACAGTAGAAAGATTGATTGAGTTCTTTAACAACGATATTTTCCCGGTTGTTTATCAACAAGGCTCACTTGGAGCATCAGGAGACTTGGCTCCATTGGCACATATGTGTCTTCCGCTATTGGGATTGGGAGTTGTAGATTACAAAGGTGAAAGAATAAGCGGAGAAGAATTGAATAAGAGATTCTCTTGGCAACCAATAGAATTGCAATCCAAAGAAGGCTTGGCTTTATTGAACGGAACACAATTCATGAGTTCCTTTGCAGTATGGTGCATCATTAAAGCACAAAAATTATCTGCCTTAGCAGACAAGATTATGGCAGTTTCATTGGAAGCATTCGATGGAAGAATAGAGCCATTCTTCGATCCGGTACATCAGGTTCGCCCTCACAAGGGACAAATTGAGACAGCTCGTAATATCAGAGAATTGTTAGAAGGTAGCGAAATCATAAAACAACACAAGCAACACGTACAAGACCCATATTCATTCCGTTGTGTACCACAAGTTCATGGTGCAAGCAAAGACGCAATCGAACATGTGGCAAACGTAATCACAACAGAAATCAACTCAGCAACCGATAACCCAACAGTATTCCCTGATTTGGATATGGTAATATCAGCAGGTAATTTCCACGGACAGCCATTGGCAATCAACCTTGATTATTTGGCGATAGCAGTTGCAGAATTGGGTTCAATATCAGAAAGAAGAACATATCAATTGATAGGAGCTAAGAGAGATCTTCCTTCATTCTTGGTTGCTAAACCGGGTGTTAATTCAGGCTTTATGATACCTCAATACACTGCAGCTTCAGTTGTGAGTCAGTCAAAGCAACTTTGTACTCCTGCATCAGTAGATACAATCGACTCTTCTCAAGGACAAGAAGACCATGTTTCATTCGGTTCAAATGCAGCAACGAAATTGTACAGAGTAGTGAACAATACAGAAAGAGTATTGGCGATAGAGTTGCTTAATGCCGCACAAGCGTTCGATTTCCGCAAGCAAAAAACCGGCTTGAAGTCATCTGAGACAATCGAAAATTTTGTAAAAGAATACAGAAAGACTGTAAACTTTGTACAAGACGACGAAGTAATGTACGAATTGATGCACAAGAGTATCGCATTCTTGCAAAGCCTTCAATAAGACGAAACAATAAACTAACAAACAGGCGTTCTCTCGCAACAAAAGCAAAGCGAGAGAACGCTTATTTTTTTTAGTTGATTTTCCTAAACTTGAATTCGCTAAAATAAAACTTGAATTCAATTTCCTGAAACTTGGTTTTAGAAAATTAAAATCAAGATTCAGGAAGACGAAATAAAGACTGCCTGATTCATAATCTTAAACAGTATTATAACAACTATGTTTTTTTTCGTATCTTTGCAAAATTAAGTATAATAAGACGAAGAATGAAGTACTTGGAATCAGATAAGAGGTTTGAGCGTTATACAATTACGACAGCCTTACCTTATGCTAACGGACCTGTTCACATAGGTCATTTGGCGGGAGTTTACGTTCCTGCGGATATTTACGCACGTTATTTGCGTTCTATGGGAGAAGAAGTTGTGTTAATTGGCGGAAGCGATGAGCATGGTGTGCCTATAACAATCAAAGCCCGCAAAGAAGGAGTTACATCTCAAGACATAGTAGACAGATACCACAATATAATCAAGCAATCCTTCGAAGAATTCGGAATTTCTTTTGATGTGTATTCACGCACCACAAGCAAACAACATGCAGAAACAGCATCGGATTTCTTCAAACGCCTATACGATAACGGTAAATTTGTAGAGCAGACAAGCAAACAATATTACGATCCGGAGGCTCAAGCATTCCTTGCCGACAGATACATAATCGGAAAATGCCCTCACTGTGGCAATGAAAAGGCTTACGGAGACCAATGCGAGGCTTGTGGAACTTCTTTGTCGGCAACAGACTTGATTAATCCGAAATCAACACTCTCTGGAGCAGAACCCGAATTGAGAGAAACCAAACATTGGTATCTGCCTTTGGAAGACT
>DEPP01000002.1:0-13758 GCA_002358835.1 Bacteroidales bacterium UBA3389 | reverse complement strand
GAGAAGTGGCTCTCTGAGTGGATTCTTGAAGGACATAAGGAATGGAAGACCAACGTTTACGGACAATGCAAAAGCTGGATTGAGCAAGGACTGCAACCAAGAGCCGTTACGAGAGATTTGGATTGGGGAGTGAAAGTTCCTTTGCAAGATGCAGAAGGCAAAGTTTTGTATGTATGGTTCGATGCTCCGATAGGATATATCTCTTTCACCCAAGAACTGATGCCGAATGATTGGGAGAAATGGTGGAAACAAGAAAATAGCAAATTGGTTCACTTTATTGGTAAAGACAATATAGTATTCCACTGCATCATATTCCCTGCAATGTTGAAAGCAGACGGCTCTTACATAATGCCGGAAAACGTTCCTGCAAATGAATTCTTGAATTTGGAAGGAGACAAAATCTCTACATCACGCAATTGGGCTGTTTGGTTGCACGAATATTTGAAAGACTTTCCCGGAAAGCAAGATGTGTTGAAGTATGTTCTTTGTGCCAATGCACCGGAAACAAAAGACAACGATTTCACTTGGAAAGATTTTCAAACGAGAAACAATAGCGAGTTGGTGGCTATTTATGGTAATTTTGTGAATCGAACAATGGTTTTGACGCATAAGTATTTCGGAGGAAAAGTTCCTGCATGCGGAGAATTGAATGACTTGGATAGACAAACGATTAAGGAAATGAAACAATTCCCTGAAAGAATAGGTCGTTCAATCGAGCAATACAGATTCAGAGAAGCACTAAACGAGATGATGAATCTTGCACGCCTTGGAAACAAATACCTAACCGAGAACGAGCCTTGGAAAACCATCAAGACAGATGAAAGCAGAACGGCAACGGTACTTAATATCTCATTGCAGATATGTGCAAACCTCGCAATATTATCAGAAGCCTTTATGCCTATGACAGCGGAAAAATTGCGTAATATGCTGAATATGGAAAAGAAAGCTTGGTTTGAAGCAGACAGTGCAGACTTGTTGAATGTCGAAACAGCGTTGAGCGAACCTCAATTATTGTTTGAGCAAATCGATGACAAACAAATAGAGGCACAAATCAATAAATTGCAAGAGACAAAGAAAGCTAACGAGATTGCAGAAGCCGAAACAGAACCGCAAAAAGAGAATATAACATACGATGACTTCGTTAAATTAGACATAAGAGTAGGAACAATACTCTCAGCCGAAAAAGTAGCGAAGACAAAGAAACTTTTGAAACTCACAATCGATACAGGAATAGACCAAAGAACCATTGTGAGCGGAATAGCCGAGCATTACGCACCGGAAGACATCGTTGGAAGACAAGTATCCGTCGTTGTAAATCTCGCACCTAAGGTTTTGAAAGGCATAGAGAGCCGAGGAATGATTCTGATGGCTGAAAACGCAGACGGAAGTTTGAGTTTCGTTTCTCCGGACAAACAAATCAAAAACGGAGGCGGCATAAGCTAATAACGAAACGAAGAAACAATAAATTAAAACAAAGAAACAGTTTGCTGAAATCAAGTTTCAGTAAACTGTTTCTTCGTTTTATATCTCTCTAAATAAAAGTAATGGCAAATAAAAGCCAAAAACCTATTGTCAAGAGCAAAAAAAGCAGTATCTTTGCACCGCAAAAGTGGAAAGATTTGATTGATTGCAACCACGTGAAAAAATGCTAAAACAACATTTTTCTTACACACAGTACGTCAAAATCAAATTTCCATTTTGCTATGTTTAACAATTAAAAACTTAAATGCAAAATGGCTTATTTTTTTACATCGGAATCGGTGTCTGAAGGGCACCCTGACAAAGTGGCGGATCAAATTTCAGATGCCATATTGGACGAATTCCTAAAACAAGACGAAGAATCGAAAGTCGCATGCGAGACTTTGGTAACCACAGGCTTGGTTGTGCTTAGCGGAGAGGTAAAGGCAGAAGCCTACGTCGATGTTCAACAAACGGCAAGAGACGTTATAAAGAACATAGGCTACACAAAAGGAGAATATATGTTTGAATCAAACTCCTGCGGCATACTTTCGGCAATACACGAGCAAAGTCCCGACATCAATCAAGGCGTTGTAAGACAAAAAGAAGAAGACCAAGGAGCGGGAGATCAAGGAATGATGTTCGGATACGCATGTTCGGACACGGAAGACTTTATGCCGCTGAGCTTACAGTTGTCTCACATGCTTGTTTACGAACTTGCACAAATCCGTAAGGAAGGAAAGCAAATGCAATACCTTCGTCCCGATTCCAAAAGTCAGGTTACAATAAAATACAACGACGACAACACACCCGAAAGCATAGACACAATAGTCGTATCTACTCAACACGATGAATTCGATACGGAAGAAAAAATGCTTGAAACAATACGCAGAGACATAGAAACAATACTTATCCCTCGTGTTGCGGCGAAACAGCAAAAAGAATCGGTGAAGAAAATGCTTGAAGGTAAGTATAAACTCTATGTGAACCCGACAGGAAAATTTGTAATCGGAGGTCCGCATGGCGATACAGGACTTACAGGACGTAAAATCATTGTTGATACCTACGGAGGTAGGGCTGCACATGGCGGAGGAGCGTTTTCGGGAAAAGACCCTTCTAAAGTCGATCGCAGTGCAGCGTATGCGGCAAGACACATGGCGAAAAACATGGTTGCATCCGGACTTTGCACAGAAGCAATGGTGCAAGTGGCATACGCAATCGGTGTTGCAGAACCGGTAGGCTTGTATGTAAACACATACGGCACCGCAAAGGCAAAAGACAATGAGGGAAAAACAATGTCGGACGGAGAGATAGCAAAACGAATGGGAGAGTTGTTCGACCTCAGACCTTATTCCATCGTCAGTCGCTTTGGTTTGAAAAATCCTATTTACCGTCCTACATCAACCTACGGGCATTTCGGACGCACTCCGTATAAGAAAGAAATCGAGATGACAAGGAACGGAAAAACCGAAACAAAAGAAGTCGAATTCTTTACTTGGGAGAAGACAGACTATGTCGAAAAGATAAAACAAGCATTCGGCATCTGAGCCTAATAAAACGAAGAAAGAAAATCTTAAAACAAAGATTCACAAAAATAAAACGAGCGTTCGCAAATGCAAAAGCAGGTTGAACGCTCGTTTTTCCTTACTTGAAAATATTATTCAAGTGATTTATACATATCAATGGCAAGTTTCAAAGACTTAAGAGAAGCTTCAACTTTATTGATTGCAGAATTTGTAGTATTCATCATTTGTTCCAATAAAGCCTTTTCTTGTTCTGTTAAATTTGAAGAAAGCATTCTTAACTTTACTGAAAATTTTGTGATTTTAGCATTTTCTTTGAATGATTCAAAAGCACCGACCAATGAATCATAATTTGCCCTATACGCATCGTATAACGGCGAATAAAATTCACCATGATAGGTGTTTATTAGTGTAGAATTTGAATACATACTAGCGTTATCAGCTAATGAAGATAATTTATTATTGATATCTTGTAAGTCATACTGACATTGCAGCAAATCAAAGTCGTGTTGCAATTTTTCAATCTTAGCAGAAAGACTATCCACACGAGCATTCAGGTCTTGTGATTGTGCTTTAATTTCTTGTGTACTTACACTCAAGGTTGCAATAACTGCTGTCAAAATAATTATAAAACGTTTCATGGCTTTTTAATTTTGTTATTTAATTTGTTTTCTTCTTTCCGCCCCGTCCCAAAGGCGTTTGATTAATCTTTTACTTGGTTTAGAGACAAAATAAAAACGTGGGACATTTTTCTTATCGTAACATGAGGTTCTGGAATACCTAATCAATGGAATAAGAAAAGCCCACGAAATCACCGCAGGCGTTTTCAGCTTAACCATCCATTGATTTTTGTGAAATTTTCCAGATTTCATGTTATCAAGTATAAGCAAAAACGCTTTTATGTCGTATTAAAAATAATTCTAAGTCTAAATTACAATTCTTCTATTTTTAGTTTCCTCCTTTTTTTTTATTTGGTTTTCAATTCAATTGACAAAGGTATAAAAACTTTATAATACGACAAAATGATTCTCTTGCAAGGTTTCCGATGAGTTTCCTTACTCTTGGAATTTCTCCGGTAATTGATAATGGTATTATCACTAACTGATAATGGTATTACCAATTACTGATAATGATATTATCTCTTTGTGATAATGGTGTTATCACTTACTGATAATCGGATTATCAAGTCGTGGAAAATTTTTGATAGTAAGTAAGAAATTCTGTATCTTTGCAGGCGAATTGTAAAAACGTTGTTTATGGAATCTTTTGTTTGCGAAAACGATGAGAGAATAAGGATTGTGGAGAATTATCTGAAGGAGCACGATATTGAATACTCGATGTACTTACACCCGGAAGGCAAGACGATTGAAGAGGCCAAGCGTTGGTGGAAAGATGACGGCAGTGTGCATTGCAAGAACTTGTTTTTCAGAAATCATAAAGGCAACAAACATTATTTGGTCTGCTTTCACTGCGATCACGAACTCGATATCCATGATTTGGAACAGCGTTTGAAAGCCTCATTGCTTGAAAAGGGATTCCCGTCTTGCGGAAAACTGAGCTTTGCATCGGCGGAAAGAATGATGAAGTACTTGGGTTTGGAGCCGGGAAGTGTGTCTCCGTTCGGTCTGATAAACGATTGCGAGCATCATGTGCATTTGTTTTTGGATAAAACCTTGTTGCAAGCCGACAAACTCTCGTTTCACCCCAACGATTGCCGAGGTACGGTTGTCATAAGCAGGAGTGAGTTCGAGAAATATTTGTCTTGTGTCGGCAATACATACGAATACCTCGACTTATACAAAGATTAGTGTAAGCCGAGGTATGTCTTGATTCGTTCTATCGAACTTCTGTTATCTTCCGACAACGATTTTGCGTGCTGTGGTTTGATTTCCGCTTGTGAATATCAACCAATAGATTCCGCTTTTGAGTTTTGATACATCTATTTTCAAAGAGCCGTTTCCGTTTGTCTCGTCTGCAAGCAGTACTTGTCCTTTTGCGTTTATCAGTTTGTAATTTGCACTTGCTGATAATTGTTTTGTGAAGTCTATGTTAACGATGTCGCTTGCAGGATTTGGATATGCTTGTCCTATTCCTTCAAGTTCTAATGGTTGAACGCTGTTTATAGATACGTAAACATCTTCTTCGCTTATTCCTTCAACATCTCCGCCGAATACTGTAGTGTAATATCCTTGTGGAGCGGTCATTGGTTTTGTTATAGTTTTGCCGTTGTTTGATGTGGCAGAGATATAGTATTCCAAGGTGTCTCTTTGTGTGCTTGGATAGGTGAATTGAGCTGTGTACATATTGCCTCCTTCGTCTGTGAGTTCGATTTCCTGCCATTCTTCTTGGTTTGCGAATCGGTAAACCAATTTTGCGTTTGCTATTCCGCTTCTGTTTTGTGCTATAACTCTGTATGTGGCTGTTGAGGTGCTGTTTGAAGTGTTCCACCATCTGATTGGGTCGTGGTAGATTCTCACAGGGTTTTCTGCAGGTATTTGTTTTGTGATGCAGTGTATCGCTCCGCCAAATCCGTCGAACTCTCTGACGTCGATTTCTTCAAAAACATATCCCGGGTATCTTTGTTTCATGATTTCGATTGCTTCTTTGTTGCCTTCTACATCACCTCTGCGTGAACCGGAAAGAGATTCATCGTAAAACACAGGCTGCATTATGGCGTCGTTAACGAAAGTATGGTTTGAATAAGACCTTGTGTAGTTTCTGTTATAATCTGTTTGCGATGTGTACCAAGTGCCGTTATTTTTCTTTGGAAGCGGGATTCGTGTGTTGTGATACTTGACTCCGAACATAGTTTCCATTCGACAAAGCGAATCCATGTTGCTTTCTACTCTCTTTGGATCGGATAAATTAGCCATTGAAGAAGGATGCTTGGTAGATACAAAAGTGTTTTCGTCCCACATATCGCAGTATAAGTCTATGTGTCCCGTGCCTCCGTCGTATTGAAGTGCAGGAAGTACAACGCATCTCGAAAGATTTAAAAGGTGTGTAAGAGAGTCGTCAACCTGTTGTCTGGTGATAGAAGGCTTTGTTTCGATGTTGAAACCATATTCACTTGTTGAGTCAAGTACATAAAGACCATAGTTATCTCGGTTTGCACTATAAACAGCATCAGAAGTGAATAGTGTGCCTGCTCCATCTAACAATATATTCCCTCCTTCAAATTCTAAGGTGTTTGTGAATACTCTGAATCCTGCTTGCTCTCCGATTCTTTTTGCTATTTGGTCGTCTAACGGTCTTCCTCCGTAGTATTCGAAATCTATGAAGCCGATGCTGTCTTGTTCTCCGTAGTAAAATGCAACAGGACCACAGTCTCTGTACCAGAAGGAGTTGCCCGGATTTACGAAGAATCGGTAGTTTGTAAGCGGAGTTCCTCTTTCTTGCATGAAGTCTTTGATTATTGTACTGTCTTCCGGTGCCCATATATTTATCCATACTTGTGCGTGTTGTTGGATTCCGTTTGCCAATTTTGCGAATAGTTTTGCGTAAGGGCTTGAAAGGGAAACGTCAGGTGTAGATACAACTTCTTCAAGGTAGTAGTCATCTGCATAGTATGATATTCCTAATCCGTCGAATAATTGTTCTGCCGGTTCGTTGTTATCTACTGTGTAGGTGTCATAAAGCCATGTCATAAGTATTGCTTGCACCTCGTCGCTTTCTATTGGGAAGATCATGTCATTTGGAACGTCCAAAGGTGTCTTTATTTCATTGGCATCAGTCTTTTTAAGAAAGTTCGGTTTTTCTAAAAGATTTGCTCTTTTTTGAGGTGTTCTCGAGTGAATGCTTTTGTAAATCGTGTTGAGGTCCTCTGCATTCATTAGACTTTTGATTGTTTTTACTGTTTCTTGTTTTTGTTGCAAATTTGTCTGTCCTATGACTGTTACAGAAAACAAAAAGCATAGAAGACTGATTGCAAATTTTACTTTCTTCATATCCTATAATTATTTATTTTGTTATTATTTATTTGATTTGCCTTGCCTTTTTTGAAACGAGTTTGCAAAAATAAGCCTCTTTGTTTGATTAACCAAAAGAATGTCTTTGTTTTATGATATTTTATGATTTGGAAATGTGATGTTGATAAAATATATGGAGATTATGATTGTTAGTTGAAAAAAAATGCGTATTTTTGCAACATTATTTTGACATGAACGTTAAAAGGAGTATTTAGAGAAAATAAATAATAATCAATTTTTATGAAGAAAGTAATATTTTGCATCTCTGCTTTCATGATGTTTTTGACTGCAGGGGCACAAGAAAAGAGCGTTTTCAGAAACGCTAACTTTGAAACAAATCGTTTCATTGATAATTGGGAAATCGCTGTTGGTGTAGGAGGACAAACTTTCTACAGATTGCCAGAAGACGGAGCTGAAGGCTTGAATCCAGACAACAAGATAACATTCGGATTCAATGTGTCAGCAGCTAAATGGTTAACACCAGTGTTCGGAGCAAGAGTTCAATATCAAGGTTTGACTATGAAGAACTACGTTCCTGAAACTGTAACTGAAAATGCTTGGAATTACCACTACATTCACGCAGATGCGATGGTTAATCTTAGCAATTGGATTTGTGGATACAAGAAAGATAGATTCTACAATGCAGTATTGCTTGCTGGAGCAGGTTATGGTATGTCTACAAGAGAAGGCATGGAAGGCATGAATAATGAATACGTAGCAACAGCAGGATTGTTGAACAGATTCAGACTTTGTGAAGCATGGGACGCACACCTAGAAATGAAGATGAATCTTACAAAAGAGAACTTCGATAACACAAACGCTGGTATCAGATTCGCAAATTTGTATGACGTATCAGCTGGAGTTACATACAAGATTTCAAATAAAAGAGATTTTGATTTGATAGATCACGCTGCTTACGCTTCTAAGATAGCTGCTTTGGAAAAAGACGTAGAAAATGGAAACAAGACTATAGCTGAAGGAGAAGAAGAAGTAGCAAAATTGAAGAAAGCTTTGGATAAAGAAAAGAAGGCTAAAGAAGCTGCTATGGAAGCAGAACGTAAAGCTAAATCTGCATACGTACCAACTGCAAACCAATCATTGTCTATATTCTTCCGTTTGGGTTCAAGCGAAATTACAGACAAGAATCAAGAAAACTTGAAGTTCTTGGCAGAAGCTATCAAGGCAAGCAAAGGAAATGATGTGTTTACTATCACTGGTTATGCTGACAAGCAAACAGGTTCAGAAGGCTTCAACGAAACTTTGAGTAAAGAAAGAGCAGAAGCTATTTACAACTATTTGGTTGACTTAGGTGTTGAAAAGGATCGTTTGAAAATTGATTACAAAGGATGTAAAGAACAACCATTCTCTGGAAGAGCTTACATGAATCGTGTAGCGATAATCAAGAAGTAAGTATTGAATCTAAAATAATAATGAAAGGGTTGAGGGAAACTTCAACCCTTTTCTTTTTATTGTTATTTTTCAAAAAATAGAATTTGAATCGGGTTTACTTAAATAAAAATTCATATTACCCGAATCAAGAATCAATCTGTCTAAGTTGAGAATTATTTTATTCAAATCAAGAATTGCCGTGCTTGAAATCGATTCTCGGTTTCCCAAAATCAAAAATAGCTTAATGGAAGACAGAAATCAATTTTATAGAATCGAGAAAACGTATTGCTGAAATCAAGAAACAATCAAATGAAATCAAGAATCGTTGGATTAAAACAAAGAGTTGGTTTTTTGAAACAAGGAATTATTTTGTTGTAATCAAGTTTTGTAAGAATTAAACCAATCAAATATGCTCCGAAAACGTTAAATCCGTTGTATTGAATCTTTGAATCGTTCAGAAAAACCTTGCAATCTTCTTTTTCAAATGCAGTTTCCATGGTTTGATTCTTTGAAAATACACCCTGAAATTATAAAGCCCAAAAGTTAAATAAACATAATATTGAAGCAATCTGAAAAAAGTGATTACAATCAATGATAAGAAAATATTTGTGTTTTCGTTTTTTATTCATACCTTTGCACTTGCTTAGCGGAAGTAGCCTTTTGTCGGCTTGCTTTTGAAAAATAAAAAATCTAAACTTATGCATATTGCGATAGCAGGAAATATAGGAAGCGGAAAAACAACACTTACAGGGTTGTTGGCGAATCACTTCAAGTGGCAGGCAATCTATGAGCAGATAGATGATAATCCTTATATTGCCAATTTTTATGAAGATATGAGACGATGGTCATTCAATCTTCAAATTTATTTTTTGCATAAGCGCTTTAAGCATGTTATCGATTCGAGGAACTGTTACGAGAATACGGTTCAAGATAGGACATTGTACGAAGATGCGTACATTTTTGCACCTAACCTTCACGCAATGGGTTTGATGAATACGAGGGATTACGAAACTTATCTTTCGCTTTTTGAATTGATGAATTCGTTTATCAAACCGCCGGATTTGTTGCTCTATCTCAAAGCCTCTGTGCCTACATTGGTCAATCAGATAGCAAAACGTGGCAGAGAGTACGAAAATAGCATAAGATTGGATTACATAACCTCACTTAACGAACGTTATAACGATTGGATAGATTCGTATAATGGTAAGAAGTTGGTTTTGAATATAGATGAACTTAACATAATCGACAGTAAAGAAGATTTTGGTAAAGTTGTGTCGATGATAGAGGGCGAGATAAACGGGTTGTTCAAATGAAAAAAATAGCAATTATTCCTGCAAGATATGCAAGCAGCAGATTCCCTGCAAAACCTTTGGCATTGCTAAAAGGCAAACCAATGGTTATGTGGGTATATGATGCTGTTAAACAATCCGAACTTTTTGACAGGGTTATAATTGCGACAGATGATCAAAGGATTGAAAGTTGCGTAAAAGCATATGGAGCAGATGTTGCAATGACTTCAAGCGAATTGAGTTGTGGAACGCAAAGATGCGAGGTTGTTTTGTCGATGTTGGAATCTCAAGGAGAGAAGTATGATTTGGTCGTCAATGTTCAAGGAGATGAACCCTTGATAAGCAGCGGACAATTGGCTAAGGTTTTGGAGCTTTTTGATGAAGAAAAGTGCCAAATAGCAACACTTGCAAAGAAAATAGAAATATTAGAGGAATTGCAAAGCCCGAATTGTGTCAAGTTAGTCAAGTCTGACAAAAAAGCAATTTACTTTTCGCGTAGCATAATCCCTTTCCAAAGAGGAATAAAGCAAGAAGATTATCTTCAATATCATACCTATTATAAGCATATAGGACTTTATGGATATAGAGCCGATGTTTTGCATTCCATTATCCGATTACAAGCCTCTTTATTAGAAACAGCTGAAAGTCTTGAACAGTTAAGATGGCTTGAAAACGGATTTGATATATCTGTTGCCGAAACAGAATTTGAAAGTATAGGAGTTGATACTCCCGAAGATTTAGAAAGAATAAACGAAATATTATAATAAATTATATAACGATGAATGTAGCAGCTAATTTGTTTGAATACTTACATAATTTCGATAAAGCGGAATTGCCCGGGTTGGGAACTTTTTATGCCGAACAGCAATCCGCAACCATATCGTCTTTAACAGGAACGATAGAACCACCTTGCAGACGTATATCTTTCAAGGCTGAAGAAACCGGAGACGTATCTTTTGTCAGAAATATGGCAGAAAAAGAGTTTATATCAGATCAGACAGCTCTTGTTTGGATAAAGCAATACACCGATTCTTTGAAAGAAAAATTGGAATCAGGACAAAAATGCAAAATAGGTGAGTTGGGAGAGATTTCAAAGGACTTTGCGGGAAATTATGTATTTAATGCAAACAGCCAAAATTTGTTGGACGATGCTTTTGCTTTTACAACATTGAAAGGAGTCAAGACTTTTGATGTAGAAGACAAGATAGAACCGATAAGAACCAAAGAACCTGAAGAATTGTCAGAAGAAACAATTCCTCAATCGCAAGAATCGGTAGAGCCTATTCAAGAAACAATAGCTCCGATTGAAGAAAAACCGATAGAAAACATTGTTCCGACAGAATTGCCAAAGGAAACCGTAAGCCATACCGAAGCTGTAGTGGCTGCAGAATTGGAAACACCTGAAACTGAAAAAGAAATAGAAACAACATTGGCAGTTGAAGAAACACCGGAGGCAGAAGCAGAGTTAAAACCAATAGAAAAAGAAGTAGAAATCGAAGAGATAAAACCACAAAGCGAAGATTTGAGAGCACAAGCTCAAGCAATAATCGATGAGAACAAAAGAAGAAAAGAAGAAGAGAAAGAGGCTGAGCGTTTAGCCAAGGAAGAAAAGAAACGCAAGAAGAAAGCAAAGAAACGTCGCAAAAGAATAATGGTTACGGTTTTGTGTATATTGCTCTTCTTGTTGCTTTGTTGTGGCGGATTTGTAGCAGCGTTCTACTTTAATCTGTTGCCGGATAAGCCATTCTTGAAACCGATAACAGAAAAGCTTGCATACTATATCAAACCTCAAGCAAAATCTGTTCAACTTGCTGCTCCAATAGTTGTGGAAGAAACTCCTGTTGAGGAATTGCAAGAAACAGAAACATTGGAGGAAACAATGACACTTGAACAAGAGGTTATAGAGGTGGAAGAAAAAGTTGTAGAAGCACCAAAGCCTCAAGCAAAGAAACAAACTCAAACAACAACCAAGACCACTGCAAAAACCAAAACCAAGAAAGAAACAAAAGAAGAAACACCAACAAAGCCTGCAGCACCGGAAGTTGATAACGCAAGCCCTGTTGTCGTACAAAACTATTCTCGTTTGGGATTTGACGTAATCGGAGGCTCATTCTCAAGCAGAGCAAATGCAGAACGCTTGGCTCGTAAGGCAAAAAGCTTAGGCTATGACAGCTATGTATTGAGCAAAGTTAAAAGCGGAACACCTATATACTATGTAAGCTACGGCTCTCGTCGCACATTGAAGGAAGCAAACGACCTTATGGCGAGAATGGTTGAGAATTTAGGTGGCGAATACTATGTGATAAGCCGATAAGTCGAGAAAGCGTTTTATGTTAAAAATAGAGGAATATCCCTATTGTTTTCATACACTTTCGAATGGCATAAGATTAGTACATCGATATACACCTTCGATAGTTTCTCATTGCGGATTGACCATTGGAGTCGGTTCTCGAGATGAGAAACAGTCGGAAAACGGCACTGCTCACTTTGTTGAGCATTGTCTGTTTAAGGGGACAGAGAGACGTAAAGCCTTTCGAATATTGGATTGCATAGACGGAGTGGGAGGAGAGTTGAATGCCTTTACCACAAAAGAAGAAACCTGCGTCTATGGCTTATATTTGGAGCAATATCACGAAAGATTCCTCGATTTGTTGGCAGATATAGTCTTTCATTCAACCTTTCCGGCACAGGCAATCGAAAAAGAAAAAGAAGTCATTCTTGATGAGATAAATTCCTATCTTGATACCCCTTCGGAGCAAATCTTTGATGACTTTGAACAAATGGTATTCGGCAATAGGGGATTGGGACGTATGATATTGGGAACGCCGAACAAGGTTAAGGCGATGAGGCAAGAAAAGTTGCAGGACTTTGTTCGCAGGAACTATACAACGGATAATATGGTCCTTTCGACAATAACCTCCATGCCGGCAGAGAAATGGTTTGCACTATGCGAAAAATACCTTGGCAGAGAACCGAAAACCGAATGCACAAACAAACGAACATCTTCAGGAATCTATAAACCGACTCACAAACGTTTGGACAGGGATACATACCAATCGCACATAATAGTCGGAAGTAAAGCATTCTCATATCGCAACCCGAAGAAGGTGCCGTTTTCCTTGCTGAACAACATACTCGGCAGCGGAGCGATGAATTCCTATTTGAATATGCACATCAGAGAGAAGTATGGCTTTACCTATTCGATAGAATCCTCATATACGGCTTATTATGATGCGGGAGTGTTTTCAGTTTATGCTTCGACCGATAAAAAACACGCAAAACGAACCCTCGAACTCATCAAATCCGAACTTGAAAAGATGACAATCAAGCCGATAAATGACAGGGTGCTTTCAAAATACAAGAAACAATTCATCGGACAGCTTATCGTGAATGCGGATCATAATCAAAGCGAGATGTTATCCATGGGCAAGGTGCTTTTGAATCACGGCAGGATAACGCCCTTGCAGGAGGTATGTCGTCAGGTTGGTCAGATAAGTCCCGAACATATTTTAGAGGTTGCAAGAGAGGTATTTGCCGAAGACAGATTATCGGTTCTGGAATACGAATGATGGCTTGAAAAAACGATGATATGGGAGCGGAAAACGAAAACACCGGTGCAAACCACTGAAAAGATCCGATCTTTTGCTTTGGAAGATCCGATCTTTTACCCCAAAAGATCCGATCTTTTTCACTCTCCCCACCGATGTTTTCAAAATCATCTGCGGTTTTATCGAAATTCTCTCTAAGGATATAAGAATAATGAATATCGGATAATGAATTTCAAATGACGAACAAACGAAAAAAACACATATCTTTGCAAAAAAATACAGTAATAACAAAAAAACAATACAGACAAATGAAAAAGAGCTTATTTATCTTGACGGCAATGATGATGTTATTCTCGACAGCATTCGCCAAACCTGCACCAAAACCTGACGAAGGTATGTGGTTGCCGATGTTTTTCAAGCAGTTGAACTACGCAAATATGCAAAAAATGGGTTTGCACCTTACTGCAGAAGAGCTTTACAGCATTAACAACTCATCTTTGAAAGATGCAATCGTTCAAATGGGCGATTTCTGTACAGGAGAGATTGTTTCCGACAAAGGATTGATGTTTACAAATCACCATTG
>DEPP01000104.1:382-5578 GCA_002358835.1 Bacteroidales bacterium UBA3389 | reverse complement strand
GGAATCAGCGGCACAAACGGCAAAACCACGACCAAAGAACTTATACACGCCGTTCTTTCAAGCTCGTTTCGTACTCAGGCAACCAAGGGTAATCTGAATAATCATATAGGTGTCCCGCTCACTGTTTTGTCGATAAAACCCGAAACCCAAATCGCAATTGTCGAAATGGGAGCCAACCACCTTGGAGAGATAGCTTTTCTGTGTGAAATCGCACAACCCGATATGGGAATACTGACCAATGTCGGCACTGCACACATCGAAGGATTCAAAAGCAGAGAAAACATAATCAAAACCAAACGTGCATTGTTCGAAAGCGTGAAAGCAAGCAACAAACCCGATGCTCATCTTTTTGTAAATGCGGATGACGATGCCCTGAACGATGAAACATTCGCAGGAAAAACAACATACTCTCTTGCAAATCAAGCCGACCTGCAAGCTAAAGCCGATTTGTCCTCACCCTATGCAACACTTACAATCGAGGGAACGAAAATCGAATCGAACCTTATCGGCAACTACAACAACCATAACATACTTGCCGCCTACGCAATCGGCAGACATTTTGGTATTTCAAGCGAAAAAATCAAGCAGGCAATCGAACAATATAAGCCTTCAAATCAACGTTCCCAGATTGTGAGAACTCCGAGCAACACACTCATATTGGATTGCTACAATGCCAATCCTTCGTCATGCAAAGCGGCAATCGAATCGCTTGCTGTTATCGATGCAGAGCATAAAATGGTGTTTATGGGAGCTATGAGGGAACTTGGAGAAAGCACTGCGACAGAACACGAAAACTGTCTTAAACTTATGGAAAGCAAAGGCTTTGAACGGATTGTCCTTGTCGGAGAAGAATACAAAGCTTTAGCAAAAGACACTGTGCAATGGTTCGAAACATCGGAAAGGTTCAAAGAATATCTGAAAGCAAATCCGATAAGCGGTTGCACAATCTTGATAAAAGGCTCGCGAACAACGAAAATGGAGATATTGGAAGATGTTTTATAAAGTTGTTGGTTTGATGTCGGGAACTTCTCTCGATGGTTTGGATATTGCTTACTGCGAATTTGAAGAGCAGAGTGGCAATTGGTCGTACAAAATCATCGAAGCAGAAACGGTGCCTTATAGTGAAGAATTTCGTAAGAGGGTGATTGCCATAGAGAATGCCTCTGCGGTGGAATTTTCTCGTTTTGATGTCGAACTCGGACATTATTTCGGCAGACTAACTCGCGAATTTATCGATAAGCATTCTTTGAGTCCCGATTTTGTTTGTTCGCACGGGCAAACCATCTTCCACCAGCCCGACAAGGGATACACGACTCAGATCGGTAATATTGCCGCTATCTGTTCTCAGGTGAGGATGAAAACGATCGGAGATTTCAGAACGCTCGACGTAATGCTCGGAGGACAAGGAGCTCCTTTGGTTCCGATTGGCGATTTGCTTCTTTTTGCGGACTATACCAATTGTTTGAACATCGGAGGCTTTTCGAACATAAGTCATAAGCAGGAGGGAGAAATCACGGCTTTTGATATATGCCCTGTGAACATCGTTCTGAATCATCTTTGTGGCAAAATAGGCTTGCCGTTCGATAAAGACGGTGAGATAGCCGCAAATTCGGCAGTCGATAATACGCTTGTCGAGAAACTGAACGCCCTTCCATATTATGAAAGCAAGAAAACAGGAAAATCATTGGGCAAAGAATGGGTGTTGAGCAATGTATTCCCGCTATTGGAATGCAGCGGACTTTCGATAGAGAGCCAAATTGCATCATACACACTTCATGCCGCAGAGCAGATTTCGAGAAACATTCTGCCGGGAAGAACACTCGTCAGCGGGGGTGGGGCATACAACACTCATCTTCTGAATCTGATTCGTCACTTCTCCCAAAGCGAAATCACGATTGCAGATAAAATCACAACCGACTACAAAGAAGCGATGATATTTGCCTTTCTCGGAGTGCTAAGAGAAAGAGAGCAAGTCAATTGTCTTGCATCGGTAACCGGTGCAAAGCAGTCTTCTTGTGGCGGAACAGTGGTTCAATGGATTCAAAGCAAATAAGAAAGATGAAACTTAAACTACCGAATATAAAACATACAACAAGCGAAGAAGCAGAGATACTCTCGCAAATCAGAAATGCAAAAACCCGCGAACAAGGTTATGCAAGGCTGATAGAAATGTATTCTCGGAAAATCTATTGGCAGATAAGGCGTATGGTATATGACCATGAGGACAGCGACGACCTTACGCAAGAGGTTTTCATTAAGATATTCGAGAACATAGAAACCTTTAACAGCTCCTCCAAACTATCGACCTGGATTTTCAGAATAACATACAATCATACTCTTAACTTTTTGAAATATAAGAATAAGAGAATGAAAGAGGGTGGATGCGATTTTGAAAGCATGGTTTTGGCAAATCTTCCGAGCGATCCGTTGTTTGATGGCAACCAAGTCGAACTTACGCTCCAAAAAGCAATACTTTCGCTCCCACCAAAGCAGAGAGCGGTTTTCCAAATGAGGTATTACGACGATTTGAGCTTTGCACAGATTTCTCAAATCACCAAAACCAGCGAAGGAGCCCTCAAAGCATCATATCATTTCGCAGTCGAAAAGATCGAACAGTATGTGAAAATCAACGACAATCCGATCGGATAATTCAAAAAAAATGAAAGGCAAATTAAACTTCTGCGAAAAAAAATGTCTAATCGATAGAAATTAAATTGAAAATGAAAGAAAAAAATAATCCGTTCAAAGTACCTGAAAACTATTTTTCGCAATTGAACGATCAGTTGCTCGAAAAGTCAGTGAAGAAACACGTTTCCTCTCCAAAGCTTTTCAGATACGTTGCAAGCATATCGGCGGTTATCGTTCTCGGATTCAGCACATGGCTCGTTGTATTCAAAAATGCGGACACCGAATCGAAGAAAAACGACACCTTTGCGTTCTTCTTTAACGGCTTTAAGAGCGAAAAAGAAATTCTGGCAGAGAAGATAAAACTCGAACAGGCAGAATGGCAGGCAAAGAAAACAGAGATGAAAAAAGAGGCCGAGCAAATCGTTTTCACCGAAGACGAGTTCCTATATATGGAATACCTGGCTGAAGAAGAGGAAGATTATTTTGAACAAACCGATTCAGAAATAGAACTATGAAAAGAGTAATTATATCATGCCTTTTGGCAGTAATGGTAAGTGTTGGTGCATTAGCTCAGGAGCAACGCCCGAAAGTAGATCCCGAAGTTTTAAGAGAGAAAATCATTACCAAGAAAAAAGCCATCTATACCGAACGATTGGAATTGACGAAAAAAGAATCGGAGAAATTTTGGCCGATATACGAAAAATACGATGCGGAATTGTTCCAATTGAAAGCAAAGCAGAGAGAGGCAAATCATAAGATGCGAAATCTGAAGCAATCAAAAGAAGATGCAGCTCTTGCAGAAGAATGCCTCAATATTTGTCTTAGCACAGAGGAACAAATAAACGCTCTTACCAAAGATTATGTTGAACAGTTCAAGGCAGTTCTTCCCGTTCAGAAAGTAGCAAAGCTTATGATGGAAGAAAAGAAGATAATGCGAGAACTTACAAAGTGCAAAAAAAATAAAGGCAAGCAATGCCCTAAATAAAGAAGGATAAAGACTCTTGAGCAGTTCGATAATACTGATTCTGATAGTTTCCGGATTATTTGTCGGATTCATTAACACCCTTTCTGCAGGAGGGACGGCTATTTCGATAGCTCTTTATCTTGCCCTCGGACTTCCGCCCTCGGAAGCAAACGCAACAAATCGTATAGGCGTGCTTTTGCAAAGCTCACTCAGTGCAGGAATGTTTGCAGGCAAAGGATACCTCAAACAAACCAAAGTATTGCCATTGGCGTTGTTTGCAATGCTCGGAGCCTTGGTTGGAAGCATTTTGTCGATAGCCTTACCGCAACAGATATTCTCTTACGCCATGGGAGCAAGTCTTTTGATTATGCTCTTTTTTCTGTTTTCCTCACCCAAGCGATTCGAAGAAGATAATCTCGAAAAGCTGTATGGCAAAAGAGGATTGGTGCATTATCTTGTCTTTTTTCTGATTGGAATATACGGAGGCTTTGTTCAAGTCGGCACAGGCTTTTTTCTGATGGCGGCAGGCACCATATTGCTCGGCTGTAACATCATTCGCACCAACGCAATCAAATCATTCGTGATGACACTCTATACAATAGTTGCGATATTTGTCTTTATGCAACACGGAAGCATCAATTGGCAGTACGGACTTTTGCATTCGGTTGGAACACTTGTCGGTTCGTACATAGCAACTCGGTTGGCGTTCAAAAAAGGAGCGGGATTCATACGATGGATTGTGATAATCGTGATAGTTTTTACTTCGCTATATCTTTTCAAAATCATAAATCTCGAATATATTTTCAGAAGTTTGATAAGATAAACACTGTATATTCAAATTATTTTCTAATTTTGCAATCAGAGAAAAACGTTTAGATATGAAAAAGACATTTTTGATAATTTTGGCTTGCGGAATGATTGCCGGCTGTGCCTCAACCGGTAAAAGCAAATACAAATCAGTAAACGAGAATGAAGTACCTGAAAAGTACACTCGTGATTTCCATAAACGTCGTGCCGATGTGGAACAAGTGAACTGGCAAATGGTCGATTCGAATTGCTATATTGCATCGTTCAACAGCAACAACAATCAAGTCAGCATGAAGTTCAACAACACCAATGTTGAGACACGTTGGAACGTTCCTTTGGAATACACTCCGTCAAACATCACCGAATACATCTCAACACAGTATGTAGACTTCAAAATCGAAGAAGTAAACATAGTTGAAATAAGAAACAAGAAAACCTATCGAGTAGATATAAGCAAGAAAAAGGAAAGCAAACTATTGGAATTTGACCTGCTTGGAAAATTCGTAAAAGAGGTAGAAAACCTTTAGGCAATAAATCAAAGAACTATTCATGATAAAAATATGAAAAGGGTATGCGTGCATACCCTTTTTTGTTTTGATAGGCTGCTACTCTTGAACCAGACTTTGAACATTCAAGTCAGCCAGTTTGAATTGGCACTTGGTCAATGAGTTTTTGAATTGGACAGAAGGGTAGAACCTACATCTTGCACGTTTTATCGAATCAGCCGTCACTTCATCGGGAGTAGCCATAGCCTTAGCCGAAATCGAAGGGATGAAAGAGCCCAAGAGTCCCAACGG
>DEPP01000104.1:0-317 GCA_002358835.1 Bacteroidales bacterium UBA3389 | reverse complement strand
ACCAGCCGATATATACTTGACAATGTGAAATTCCAAAGCCTTCAAACAAGCCAACACATCAGGATGAGTTACCGTTGTCGCTTCAGAAATCTCAGAAGCAATCTGATCAATCTCCACATCTTGACCTCTGTAGATGCGTGCCAAAAACTTTTCACCCGGGTTATCACCCACATTAATCGTTCTCTTAACTTTAACATACTTAATAGCCATAATAAATTAAATGAATTAAATTAAACCATAAACCAGAATGAGTTTCGAAACGTTGCAACATCTTGTCATTCTTTTCGTTTGCAAAGATACAACGCCAAACGCCCATC
>DEPP01000018.1 GCA_002358835.1 Bacteroidales bacterium UBA3389 | reverse complement strand
CCTACCTGTGCGGTATCACCATCGATTGCCTGACGTCCGGCAAGCACCAAATCAACCTTACCGAGTTTCTTAACTCCTTGGCTTATTGTGTATGATGTTGCCAATGTATCACTACCTGCAACTTTTCTATCGGATATGACAAAACCGCCATCTGCTCCACGATAAAGTGATTGACGGACGATTTCTCCTGCTCTCACAGGTCCCATTGTCAAAACATAAACCTCTGTTTGAGGCACTGTATCCTTGATATGCAAAGCCATCTCCAAAGCATTCAAATCTTCGGGATTAAAAATAGCCGGCAAAGCAGCACGATTAACCGTACCTTCCTCTGTCATAGCATCTTTACCCACATTACGGGTATCAGGAACCTGCTTGGCCAACACTACAATTTTCAAACTCATATACTTTGTTTTTGGTTAAACAGATTGCAAAGATACAAAAAAATCCGATAACAACAACATAATAACAAAGTCTCTGTGATAATTTCCATGTTCTCTGTTTTTTCAGATTTGTTCTTATTTTCCGCTTTCCGCCCCCCTCTTTAAGAGAGGGGGCGGGACGTAAAGACGGAAAAGTAAATAGAAACAAATCAGAACTCACAAACGAACAAACACAAGAAAATCGGACAAAGACGATTTGTTTTCTCACAGAGGATTTATCCTATCTCGGAGACTTTTTGTATCTTTGTAGTCTCAACAAAAAAATATCTTGTGATGAATCTTAACAATCTAAGTTTTGAACAAAAGCAAACATACTATGAGGCTTTGTGTGAAATGATTTCACCTGAGAGAGTGCGACTTTTCGAGAAAATAATCGAAGAAAGAACAGATCACCTTTGCGTTGTGGTCGAAAACATATACCAGCCACAAAATGCTTCTGCCGTACTTCGCACCTCGGAATGTCTCGGAGTACAACAAGTCCATGTGATAGAAAACAACAACGAGTACAGACTCAACCCCGATGTGGCATTAGGTTCGAATTATTGGATCGACATGCACCGCTACAACCGAAAAGAAAACAATACCGACGACTGCCTTTCAAAACTCAAAGCAGAGGGCTACAAAATCGTTGCAACACTACCTGCCGAAAAAGACGTATCACTGCCGGAGATTGACATAACTCAACCTCTTGCGATAGTATTCGGAAACGAAAAAGAAGGCTTGTCGCAAAAGGTCAAAGAGATGGCAGATATCTGCATGAAAATTCCGATGTACGGCTTTACAGAGAGCTACAACATATCAGTATCTGCAGCAATCACACTATACACACTGTCAGAGCGAGTTAGAGCCTCAAATATAAACTATCACCTTAATAGCGAAAGACGCCTAAACACACTCATCAAGTGGGCAAAACACAGCATTCGCCGAAGTGATGTAGTAGAGAAAGAAGTCTTAAAGCGTTTATTCAACTTATAGCAACTAACTCTTTGATTCAATGATTGATTTTGCAAAAAAAATTGCACAAAACAAAGGTTTGAAAACTCAAAACGTCGAAAGCGTTTTAAGGTTTTTAGCAGACGACTGCACCATTGCCTTCATTGCACGTTATCGCAAGGAAGCAACAGGCTGCATGAACGAGGTGGAAATTGCAGAGATAATGAGGTGTGCAGAAGAATTGCAACAAATAGAAAACAGACGCAAATCCATATTGGAAAGTCTTGAAAAACAAGGAATAAAATCAGAAACTCTCTACAATAACATTAAGCATGCGGAGACTCTTACCGAATTGGAGGATTTATACCTGCCATACAAACAAAAACGAAAGACAAGAGCCGAGATTGCAAAGCAAAAAGGATTAGGACCTCTTGCCGATTTGATTATGCAGGAGACTGATTGCGAACTCACCCGCAAAGCAAAAGAATTTGTAAACAAAGCAAAAGGTATTGCAAATCAAGAAGAAGCATTAGAAGGTGCAAGAGATATTGTAGCGGCAATGATAAACGAAGATGCCACAATCAGAGCCGAAATGAGATCATACTATCGCAACAAAGCCAAACTCATATCAACCAAAGCCAAAAACCTACCCGAGAATGCAAAAAACATAAACAAATTCGAGCAATGGAATGATTGGAGCGAAAAAGCCTTGAATGCACCTTCCCACAGAATATTTGCCATGTTCAGAGGTGAAAAAGAAGGCTTTATAAAGCTATCCGTACAACCAGAAGACAAAGAGCAAGCTGAAAACTTTTTAATTCGCAAAGCAGTAAAAAGAAAAAGATTCAACGACTGCATAATGCAAAAAGAAGCCGCAGCAAGAGATTGTTACAGTCGATTGCTTGCACCATCGTTAGAAACAGAACTCCGCAACGAATTAAAGGCAAAGGCAGATGAAACGGCAATCGAAATATTTGCTCAAAACTTAAGACAACTTCTCTTGGCTGCACCTTTGGGCGAAAAGCGAGTTCTTGCCATCGATCCCGGATATAGAACAGGTTGTAAATGTGTTTGTTTAGATGCTCAAGGTAAACTATTACATCATGACGTGATTCACCTTTCGGATTTATCGAATGCCAAAAACAAACTACAATTTCTTGCCAATCAATTTGCAATCGAAGCAATAGCAATCGGAGATGGAACGGCTTCAAGAGAGACTCTGCAAGCTGTGCGAGAGATTTCGTTTCATAACAACCCGATAATAAGCATGGTTAACGAAGACGGAGCATCTGTTTATTCGGCTTCGGAGATTGCACGAGAAGAATTGGGAGAATATGACATAACAGTAAGAGGTGCAGCAAGCATAGGAAGAAGACTGCAAGACCCTTTGGCAGAATTGGTTAAGATAAACCCTAAATCGATTGGCGTCGGACAATATCAACACGATGTAAACCAAACTCTCTTACAAAGCAGTCTTAATATGCAGGTTGAAAGTTGCGTAAACAATGTTGGAGTCGAGCTGAACACTGCAAGCAAAAAACTACTCTCCTATGTGTCGGGCATAGGCGAAACCTTGGCAGGTAACATTATAGATTACAGAAACGCAAATGGAGCTTTCAAATCAAGAAAAGAACTCTTGAAGGTAAAGCGTTTCGGACAAAAAGCATTCGAACAATCGGCAGGATTTCTCAGAGTCAGAGCATCGAAAAATCCGTTGGATAACACAGCCGTCCATCCGGAACGTTACGCACTTGTCGAGCAAATGGCAAAGGACATAAACTGCACAGTCAGTGATTTAATCAATTCTTCAACTCACCGCTCTAAAATAAAACTGAATCAATACATTAGCAACGATTGCGGATTACCTACATTGAACGACATAATGGAAGAGTTGAATAGAAATTCGAGAGACATACGTACTAAATTCGAAGAAAAAGAGTTTAATAACGGGGTGAGTTGTTTGGAGCAACTAACCGTCGGTCAATGGCTCTGCGGCAAAGTAAGCAACATCACGGCTTTTGGTGCATTTATAGATTTGGGCATACATACGGACGGATTGTTGCACATAAGCAGCATAAGCAAAGAATACATCGGCAGTGTCAGCGAGGTATTGAGTTTGGGACAAGAAGTAAAAGTAAGAGTAAGCGAAATAGACTACACAAGAAAAAGAATATCATTATCAATGCTTTCGGAGGATAAGCCGAAAAAACATTCGAATATATGAAAAAGAGATTTAAGACAGCAGTAATTTTAACTATGGTGTTTGTTTTTGCGATTTGCACAGAGCAAAGTCAGGCACAGATGTTCAAAGGCTATGCGGTTGCGGGATTGAATGCAGCTCAGATTGACGGAGATGAAGTATTCGGTTACAATAAGATAGCTCCGCAGGTGGGAATCGGAATCATGGTACCGTTTAATATGAGAAAACCATATCAAGGCTGGCAAGCAAGCATGGAAATCCTTTTTTCGCAACGCGGTGCGAAAGAAACATTGGATCCGTTTGCATACAAAGCCACACTTTCCTACATAGACATCCCCGTTATGTTGCATTACATAGACACAAAAGGCGGTTGGACATTCGGATTAGGCTTACAATACGGACGATTGATTAAGATATCCGAAGATTGGGGGCTTCCAGATTCGGTAATCTCAGGTTTTGAACGTCCTTTTGACTTTCCACCTGCTCCAAACTTCTTAAAAAACGACTTGGACATAGTTGCAGAAATACGTTTTACGGTATGGGAAAAATTCAAATTCAGTTTCCGTTATCAATACTCGCTTATGCCTATACGCAAAGACGTTTGGTTTTACAACGGAATGGCGGCAGGCACGCCAAGCTACGAATCATGGAGCAGAGATTTCAAGAACAACTATTTGAGTTTTAGAATCATATATGTGTTCAACGAACGCAATAGCAGAGAATTGGACAGAAACATAAACAGGACATCTTATTAACTTTACAGAACGATGGAAAAGAAAATCGCATTATTTCCCGGCAGTTTCGACCCGATAACCAAAGGGCACAAAAGCATAGTAGAGAGAGCCTTACCGATGTTTGACAAAATCGTAGTGGCAGTTGGCACCAACACAGCCAAAAATTCTGTTTTTCCATTAGAAAAAAGAATTGAATGGATCGAAAAAACATTCGCTCAATACGACAATGTGGAAGTTGTAACCTTTAACAGTCTGACCGTTGACTTCTGTAGAGAAATCGGAGCCAAATACATACTGCGAGGACTTAGGAACTCGACAGATTTTCAGTACGAAAGAAATATCGCACGCATCAATCAAGAACTTGACAGCGAAATAGAGACAATATTTCTTATGACAAAACCGGACGATGCCGCCATTTCATCTTCGTTGGTCAGAGAAATACTATCGTTCGGACGAGATGTGTCGCAATTCATTCCCGAAGAAATCACAATAAGCATTAATGACATAGCAAAGAAATAAACCATGGCAAGAGTAGCATTCAAACCCGGAACAATGATTTATCCTTTGCCCGCAGTGATGGTTTCATGCGGCGAAGCAGAATCAGAATACAACATGACGACTGTTGCTTGGACAGGAACGATATGCACAGAGCCGCCGATGTGTTACATATCCCTTAGAAAGACACGTCATTCCCACGAAATAATATCAAGAACGAAATGTTTCGTCATAAACCTTACAACCAAGGAACTTTGCAAGGCAACGGACTGGTGCGGAGTGCGTTCAGGCAGAGACTATAACAAATTCAAAGAAACAGGACTTACTGCCGTAAAATCTCAAAACATTAACGCACCTTACATAGATGAAAGTCCGTTGTGTATAGAATGCGAAGTGATTGAAATAAAAGAGTTAGGCTCTCATGATATGTTTATAGCCAAAGTTGTAGGCGTTCTTGCAGATGAGAGATACATCGATCCGGAAAGCGGATTATTCGATTTGGAATCAGCAAGTCTCCTATCCTATTCCCATGGCAAGTATTATTCGTTGGGCGAACGACTCGGCTTTTTCGGCTATTCCATACAAAAAAAGAAGAATACACAAAAGCGTAAAAAGTAAATAAATCACAATATTGATTGTATAACGGGAATAATTTCATGTATGAGAAATTATTCCCGTTTTTTCATATCAGCAATGCTTTCTAATAATTTCACCATATTTCGTTTCCCTTTCAACGAAACTTCGTTTTAATTTTCTAAAACGCCGTTTCGCTAACACTCAAACTTCGTTTCGTCAAAAGGGTTTCAAACTCCCTTTTTCTGCAAGCAAAAATCGCTCAAAGTAAAAAAAAGTTCCACAATTGTTTGTTAATTAAATAAACTTTTCTATCTTTGTACCGTTAAATCTTTTCTTTATGAAAACCAATCGAATCTATATCCTCTGCAAGAATAATTTGAACAAGCGATGATGTTCGCTTTATTTCCCTTGTGCGAACATCGGTAAAATAAGCTCAAACAAGAAAGAAGAAATAACGATTAAAACATTTATGATATGAGAAGAAAATGTACGTTTATTTTCGCCTTGATAGGATTGGTTTCATTGAATGCACAAACAGATACAGCTTATGTTCAAAATCTATACAGCAGTCAATATATCTACCCACCTATAATTGACACAAATTATACAAGTATAAATACACTTGGTAATTATCACGAAGGAGCGGCTTCTTTATTCGCTTTGGCGAGTAACGCCCCTCCTAATGAGTTTTTACTAACAGGCTTTGCTCAACGCTATGAAGTAAAAGACAGTGTTAAGATAATGGGTGTAGCTCTTATGGTTAATGGTGTTCATTTAGACCCTTTTGGAAACAATAATGTTACAATAAGTGTATGGGATTCAACTATGACGAATTTGATACATGTTAAGAATTTTATCGATGGTGGTTGGACTGCAGGTTATCAATATCCTGCTACATCGATATATCCTTTTGTTGAGTATATTTTTGATGACACTTTAACTTTGTACGAAGATTATCATATATCTGTGGAATATCCAAAAAGATGTCAAGCAATTCAAACTTCAGAACCTTTGTTTATGGTATTGAGTGATTATATTGAATTCGCCTGACGGACTTTCCGGTTATTGTGTCCCTTATGGAATTTGCACTAAGTACAAACCATACGTTAGATTCGGCTGTGATAATAGAACCACTTGGACTCATGTAGATAGTGTAACAAATTGGCATGGAGAACTTAATAGTTATGCTATTGCCGCAAGATACCAAATTTCACAATTATTTAATCCAAATTTTCCACCGGAACTTTTATGCGATACTGCTGTTTACAAAGCAATAGGGCTTTGCCCGATAAGAGCCTTGGAAGATACGCTTTCGACAGGAGATTCAACTTTGAATGGTGGGGATACGCTTTCCAATGGCAATGATACAATATCAAACGGTGGCGATTCGACAAATAGTGCTTTGCAGTTAAGCAAACAACTCAATGAGGCTGTGAAACTCTCGCCTATCCCTGCAGATGAGGTTTTGAATATTTCTTCTGATTACAACATTCTAAGCGTTGAGGTGTTTGATGTTATGAATCGCTTTATCGAACGCAAAGAGTTAAACGCAACGACTCTTCAATTAAACATCAGCAAATATCAAGCCGGCACTTACTTTATAAGAATCAAAACCGACAAAGGCTTCGTTAAGAAAAAGTTTATCGTCGGTTAAGATATAAAAACACAAAAAGAGGAACTGCTTTGTTCCTCTTTTGTTTTATCTAAATTCAATATTTATTTTGCTAAATACTCATCTAAGTTTCTTAGAATTATATCTACTCTCATCGAAAAGCTTTCTTGGGTTGCGAAAGCGACGTGTGGAAGAAGCACAGCATTCTTTGCAGAGAGTAATGGGTGATTTGATTGCAATGGTGGTTCGTATTCATATACATCTATTCCTGCTCCTGCAATACAATCTTTGTTAAGCATTTCTGCTAATGCCTTATTGTCTATCACAGCTCCCCTTGCTGTATTGATTATTATTGCCGACGGTTTACACAATTCGAGCATTTCTCTACTTATCAAGCCCTTTGTTTGAGCTGTCAATGGAGTATGCAGGCTTATTATGTCAGAGCGTTTCATCAAATCTTCGAGCGTTGTATATTCAATCCCCATATCCAAAGCCTCTTGACGCTCTGTGCGAGAATAAGCAAGCAAACGACAACCGAATGCTTTTAATATTGCAGCAGTTCTCAAGCCTATTGCACCTGTTCCAACCAATCCAACCGTCTTTCCGTGCAATTCTCGTCCCAAGATATTGTTTCGTCCTTGCAAATTACGCGTTGAGGCATCAAACGGGGTAATCTTTCTGTACACATCCAACATCAATCCTACTGCTAATTCGGCTACGGCTTGTGTCGCATATCCTGATGCGTTGCGAATGAGTATTCC
>DEPP01000011.1:4661-21812 GCA_002358835.1 Bacteroidales bacterium UBA3389 | reverse complement strand
ATCGCTAACTGATACTGGTAGTATCACTAACTGGTACTGGTAGTATCACAAACTGGTACTGGTAGTATCGCTAACTGATACTGTCAGTATCAATAAGCGGATTTTTTTTGATACTTCTTTTGAACTTTTCAAGGCTTTGATTAGTTATCTTTTCAAAACGTTAAAATCACTGAAAAAACAAAGCCTGACGATATGAAGACCACGTATTTTAATTTTGAAAAGAGACCTTTGGGTTATTTGAACTGCTTAAGTGATGATTGTCCGCTTGCCGAAAAATGTCTGCGTCGAATCTCGGCAGAGTACAGCAAAGAGAACGACGAGTTTTTCAGGGTTGTGAATCATCGATTGATTGATAAAACGAATTGCAAACATTATGTAGAGAACAAGAAAGTGGATATGGCTTATGGTATGACTAAGTCTTTTGAAAATGTGAAGGCGAAAGACATCGCTCAAATCAGGAAAAGGCTGCAAAATTACTTCGGGTATGCAGAATATTTCCGCAGAAGAAATGCGTCAAAGCCGATTACACCAAAAGAACAAGAGTTTATCAGGAAAGTTTTTGCGGACTACGGATACGAAATCGCTTTTGATAAAATCGTGAAAGAGACTTTATGGTAAAACGAAAGCAGGCTTTGGGTGCCTGCTTCTTTGTTTTTGTGGATTGAATATTGCTTTGCTTGCTTTCGCTCTTTGTCTATACGAATCGCTTTCCTTGTTTCTATTTCATGGCGATTGTTTTGATTATCGACCTTAGTTGTTTCTCTGTCTTGGCTGCTCCTTCGCCGAGAATGAATCCTATCTGCTGAACTTGCAAAAGGGTTTCCTTTATCACCTCATTAACTCTGTGGATAATCTCTTCGGGACGTTCCTCTTCTGCATACAGGTTTCGGAAAATCATACATACGCTTTTTTGCGGTATAAGGGTGAAAATAGACACGTTTATCAAATGTCCGTTGTATTCGATGTCCTTATTGAGAATATCTTCCGAAGTTTTGAGAACGTATTCCACCTGATTGTATAATTCTTGCGGAAGAAGACTCTTTATGCTTGCTCCTATCAATCCGGGGATTATTTCATCTATTTCTTTGGCTTCATCTCCGAGAATCTCGATAAAGCCGTTGTTCGATTCGGTTACTTTCATTTTAGAATCGACAATTGCGATTCCGGGATAGATATGATGGATTATCAAAGAGAGTGAGCGGACTAATTCTCCGTTACCGAGTTTCTGCGAATTCAGTTCGTCTTTCAAATCATTGCATTCGTTTTGCAAATCGACAAGTTCGGTTTTTGTGTTTCTCAATCTGTTGTCTGCGTCTCTGCTTCCTTTTTGCGTATATGCGAAACACATTTCGGGAGTTGCTATTCCTTGAGCCATGGCGATGGCAAGCTCGGTGCAGGTGTCATATCCGCAGGAACGACAATTGGTATGTTTTCCGCCGGCTTGTTTTCCAAGTTTGGCAAATGCCGCTTCAATTTCTTCTTTTGTGGGATTAGGCAATGTTTTGTCATCTGCTTTATAGAAGGCAACCAAATCCGATTTGTTCGCATATTTATCAATGTTCTCCTGCCATTTTTCTTTGTCGAGGGTTTCTATTTTCTTCTTTGCGTATTCGGTTACAAGGTTATGACGCACGAATTTCTGTCCTTTGGTGCATCCGGGACCCATAAGACAGCCCTTGCAGAAGTAAAGATTGAAGTGTGTGTTGAACTCGTTGCTGTGTTTCGAGAATTGTTTCAAAACATCCGGCACATCATTTTTACCTTCCACGTTGAGGAAATGTCTATTCAACATTTCGTTATTCATTCCGCAAGCTTCAACAAATCCTTCCGCTATGGGGTATAACGAACCTTTGTATCCCGTCGGCTCATCAAAGTCGGAGAATTCTGCAAACTCTTCTTTTATTTCATATTTCTCAAACAAGCGTCTGAGTTCCACAAAAGTCAGGAAAGCATCTATTCGTAAATTCTTTTCGTATCGTGAATTGTCTTTTTTGATTCCAAGACATGGAGTTATGTTTACTATTTTTGTTTCTTCGCCATAGTGTTTGCGAACGACCGAAGCCATAGCGACGGCGGCAGGTACTATTGGGGAAAGGCTGTTTACAAGCGACGGCTGATATTTTTCAACATACATATTCGCAACAGGACAATGCGAACTGATGAAACTGCGTCCTTGAAACTTCTCACAAAGTGTTGCTTGTTTGTTTGCAATCAAATCGACTCCGAAACTTACTTCGCAAACATAGTCAAAGCCGATTCGTCTTATCATTGTAACGAATTTGCGATAGTCTCTTATGTCATCGAACTCTCCTGCTATGCTTGGGTCGCATATTGCCGCAACCTTGTTTTCGGATTGCAACAATCGCTCGACTTGTTCTATGTTGCTAACCGTTTTAATTGCCGAATAAGAACAAGCGGACAAGCAATTCCCGCAAGCAATGCACCTATCATCGACAATGGTCGGCTTAGAACTTTCTTTGCATACTTGAATTGCCTTAACAGGACAAGACCTCACACAAGCATAACACTTTACGCACTTACTTTCATCTAAAAACAATACACTCTCTCCCATAACTAACTCATTATTTCAGTTTTCAAAGATATGCTTTTTTCTTTTCATACCAACCAATTCAAAGAAAAAATCGTTTTGCTGTTGTTTTATCAGCGAATTCTGACTATCTTTGCAAACCGAAAAGAGGATGTGTCTTTTTGCTTCAAGGTTTGGAGAGAGAAACATTCTTGAATGCTTAATTTGAAATTTTGGAATATGAGATTTGAAAGGCGTTTTACCTATTGTTTGTTTGCATTGCTTGCGATGTTTCTGCTTTCGCAGAGCGTGAGTGATGTTCGCATGCAAAGGATTTCAAAATCGTCTTACGGCATTTCAATATCCATTCTCTCTGATGCCAAACAACAGAAAAATCACCTCAACGAAAAAGAATCAGAAAACAAGAATAGAACCGAAATTGCACTATCGGAAACCCGCCACTTGGTCTTTCAGCAAAACGAAGACTTTAATTACAGCAGTGTTTCCGATTTCGAATATCGCTATTCTTGCAATTTGAATACTCGCTTAAACAATCAAAAAGCGGATTTATTACTCCGAAAAGATTTATCCCAATTGCAAGTCCTGCTGATATAGTTCAGACAAATCATTTCTTAGATCGGGTTCAACGAATCTTGATTTGGTTTTACCGGATCTTGATTTCGCTAAAATGAATCTTGATTTCAGAAAATTAATTCTTTGTTTTAACAAATTGTTTCTTGCATTCGACAATTCTTTGTTTTAACACCATAAATTATTTACAAATGCAGGAACAATCAAATTGGGACTTTGATACTTTTTTCAAACATAGAGAAATTGATAATTTGATAATACAATAAGGAGACTTTGAAACGGTCTCCTTTTTCTTTTTCTCAATCTTTCCAAACCCAAATCCTATTTTTTATTATCACATTTCCTTACATTAGAAATAAATATAGTAACTTTGCCGCTTGTTTTCAAATAAATAATTTATGGGAAAGATAAAACAATGTTTCTCTTCATGGAAAGCGTTTGGCAAATTGTGCTATAACGTTCTTCTTTATGGTTTCGCCCTTGCAGGAATGGCTATAATAGGAGCTTGGGGCGTTTATCAGTTAGGCTGGACTAAAAACAAGGGAGCGATAGATCAGAATAACCGTTACCTTGCTCAAGTTTCCGAGATAGGAGCTCAAAACAAGAAAGCCAAGAAAATCGACCATCAAAAGCTATCCGAAGAGTTTATTAAGCTGGCTGCAATCACCAAACTCTATCCTCAAAATGCGGATATGATAATGCAGGCAATCAAAACAACACAAGGAGGTGTGGATATTTCGCAAATGATTGCCGCTTGTGAGTTGTATGTAAAAAATGAGCCGTCTTACAACGATATGGTAAACAAGCAAAAACAGGTTCTCGCTTCTACAAATACCAATGTTGCGAATAAGCATGCCATACTTTGGATGAATACTCCTGAATGGGAGGCTTTGAAAGTTGCCATAGTGAAAGACAAAGCTAAAATAGATAGTGCGGCTATGGTAACGGGTGTTGAGCCGAGAATGATTGTGAGTTGTCTTATCGGAGAGCAGATCCGTTTGTTCAATTCAAAGCGTGAGACTTACAAGAAGTATCTTGGTCCTGTTAAAGTTTTATCGGTGCAAAGTCAATTCTCATTCGGCGTGAACGGAATCAAAGATTTTACTGCCGCATGGGTGGAAAGAAATCTTAAAAACGACACTTCAGTGTTCTATATGGGCAAAAAATATGAACATATTCTTGATTTCAAGACTGCCGATCACGAAACCGAAAGAATAAACCGTTTGGTTGATTATCGCGATCACTATTATTCTTATGTATATACAGGTTGCATTCTTCACCAAACAAAAAAGCAATGGGAAAGAGCCGGTTTCGACATAAGCAATCGTCCGGAGATTTTGTTCACTCTTTTCAATATCGGATTTTCAGAAAGTCATCCAAGTGCGAATCCTCAATGCGGTGGTTCGCATATCACGGTTGCCGACAAGATATACACATTCGGAGCAATCGGATTTGATTTTTACTATTCGGGAGAATTGGTTGATGAATTTCCTTATCTGAAGAAACGATTCGAAGATTGAGGATAAATATATCGTTATGAAATAAAAATGGAGACGTTCTTTTGATTGATACGTCTCCATTTTTTGTTTCGTTTATTCACTACAATGATGGATCTTAAAGACAAATTGTTTTTGAAGGCTGTTTTTTCGTTTGAATAACACATAATAATAAACAGCGGTAATAACAATGGCAATCAAGCAAGATAGAGCCTCTGATAAATTCAAGCATTTCAAACAAACAACAATTGCAATCATTAAAAAGACAAACGGAAGCACAAACGCAATAAACACAGCCTTCATTCCGAGTTTTGTACTTATGCTTACCTTTACTTTATCTCCTATTTTATAATCCGCAGCCTTGTCTGTAGCAACCTCTATCTCCTTATCCTTTTTATCAAAACTTGTGCAAGCCCCTCGCGAATGACAATTGGCACAAGTCGATTTTTGTTCTATCTTGACAACTACCTCTTTCGGTTTCACATCTACCACAACCCCTACTTGCTCACTGCAATTCTCTACCATATCTCTTAATCCTTATTTATATAATCTTTATGTAGTCTTTGTCCAACCAACCTTCTTTGCCGTCTTCCGTCCTTACGAACACTTCTTCTCCCTTTGTGGTTTTTATTTTTACCTTCTGACCTTTGAACAACTTGGTTTGTTGAGAATCACTCTTTTCTCTGCTTTCGACAAGCACTGCATCGGAAGAGAAGATTATTGCCTCATTTTTTGCATGTACCATATTCTGTCTATACATTCCCAAACCAAAACTTGTAAGGCTAAGCACAAAAGCTGAGAGACAAAGATAAAACAACAGCACTTTATTATCACTATTGAAATAATAAACAAAGAACAGAACGCATGCTAAAATAAACAGCACCACAAACAAGATTGCCCAAGCTAAAGGAGATAAACAATTTGCTATTGCTTTCGTCCACTTTATCAAAAAGAAATCCTGCATAACATAAACCTCACCCATAAGTCGGCTTCTACACACCTTATGATTGCGAATCAAGGTTTCATCGTTAGGAGTAAGCCTTAAAGCTCTTTCGTAATAAAGTATACCGTTTGCAAAATCACTCATTCGGAAATATGTATTCGCAATACAGTGATACAATTCGGCATTCGGATTTGTTTTTTCTGCTTTCAAATATATTTCAAGTGCTTTTGCGTAGTCTTTTGCTTTGTATGCTTGATTTGCTTCTTGAAGATTTTGAGCGAAAAGCCCACTTGAAAGCAAACACATAAGAAGCAAACATATGGTTTTATTGTTTTTGCGATTTTGTTTCTTCAATTTAACCATAGAAGTCTCTATATCCGTTATCGTTTTCATCGTTTGCTCATACAACTCTCTGTGTTTGTCACTCTCTTTACTTTGGGAAAATCGTATGTATTCACAATCGTTCAATGTCTTTATGGTGTTTTGCAAAACATCTTCCTCCAAACAATTATCCGACATAACCTTTTGGATATTTTCCAAACTCAAATCAGATGTTGCAATCTTAAACTTATCCGACAAATAACTCCAAAGAGCCTGACCGATTTCGGCTTCGAACTCATCTCTCCTATTTTCTTTCAAATACAATGCCGCTTTTTTCAATCGTTTCATTGCAACCTTGTTTGCCTTTTTCAGCTTTACCCCGACAACATCTTCTCTTTCTTTCAGTTGTTTTGCAGTCAAGCGAATCATTATTACAAGTGCAATTATCATCACAAGAATCAAGACATACAATATCGGAAAAGAAAAAACAGGCATCAGTATTCCATCTCTTTTATCTTTGGATGCGAAAACATCTGTTATAGACATATTTCTATATTTCTCCCTTTCGGACATCTGTTCGACAAATTTGCTGTCGTTCTTTCCTTTTTCTATTTTCAAGTCATAGCCTTCTGTTGTAAGGGTTTTATATTCTCTTGTTTGAGGATCAAAATAGGTGAAATTTAACTCTGGAATAGAATAATTGCCTTCAACTCTCGGTATTATTATGTATTGGAACGTTCTGCTACCGCTTTGTCCTGCCGCTGTTTTACTTATATTATCGGTAATATTGGGGTCATATACCTCAAATTCATTAGGCAATGCCAATTTCAAATTTTCAATCAGTGTAAGATTTCCTTTTCCCGAGACGGTATAAGAAAGAGTTATCGCTTCGTTTGTTCGACAGAATGATGTATCTATTGAGGATGAGATTTCAAACTGTCCTACCGCACCGAGAAAACTTTCATCCGATTGAGGCAATTCTTCAACCTCTATACTCAAAGCATTGGTTTTAAGTTTTTTGTTCACTCTTTCGAAAACCGGAGAGCTATGAGAGAAGAACGGATCATTGAAAAAAGCATCGAAAAACGGATCCCCTGTCGATACTCTTTGACGACGGGTTGTTCCTGTTTGCAAATGAGCCACTATTTCCAAACCCATAGGATTTATATGTAAGGTTCCCGACTTTTGTGGATAGACTAACACTTTTCGAAGCGTGGCTACTTGATACACTTTGCCGTCTATGACCTCTTTTTCTAAAGTTGGCGTGAGTTGATTATCCAATTCTTCAACCCAAAAACCTTGTGATGAAGGGAATTTGTCGACTTGGTATTCCGAAACAGGAACAAGTGTGTATATTTTGTATGAAATAACTACTTCCTCTCCCTTTACGACTTTACTCTTACTTGGAATAGCTCTAACAAAAACAGCTTTATCATCTATAACCTTTACTGTCGGTTGTTGCGATTGTGTTGTTGCATTAGGATTATTTGCAGCACGCTGACTCATCGATGGATTATCCTCTACCGAAATTGTCATCGGTTTGGTTGTATAGAGTTTTCCATCTACTTTAACGCGAGCCGAGGGTATTGTTATCTTCCCTGTAGTTATACTTTGCAACCAAAACACGAATGAAGTCGAACTATTATCAGTTCGTTTGCCGTTTATAATACTTATAGAGGAGCTTCGAGAGGTTGAAGGCCCTCCTAATATATTTACATTCTGGAAAGTTGGAGCCTTAAAGTCAGAAGGTTTTGACGAATTCACTGTAAAGCTCACTCTGAATCTTTCATGCAAGCCTACAACTTTCGGAGCTTCGCACTTAAATACAATTTCCTGTGCATAGAGTCCAAAAACGGAGAAAAGAATCGCAAATATTATTAAAACTATCTTTTTCATAACTACCAGTCTTTTTCAATTGAACGTTTTTGTGCATTGTCTTCTTCTTTTCTTTTTACTTTATTGAGAGTTTGTTTCTCACTATTTTTCAATGCGTCCAACATTCGCTCCATCTGTTTCTTATTTTTGTCAGCACCTTCTCTCATTTGGTTGTTTTCCGATTTCTTATCAGTTTTTTCACTCTGCTTTCCGGAGTTTTGATTTTGGTTATTATTCTGTTGTTGTGGCTGTTGCTGATTATTGTTATTTTGTTGCTGATTCTGCTGTTGCTGTTGTTGGTCTTGTTGTTGCTGTTGTTGATCCTTGTTTTTTTGTTCGTCGTCTTTCAATAGGTGCATTGTCAAAGCAAGGTTATATTTCGCACAGCTATCTTGAGGATTCAACCTCAAGCTTTGTTTATAGTATTCCTTTGCTTTCTCAAGATAGAATCTATATTGTTCGGATTGCTTTACCGTATCCAACTGCGAAATTTTGAAATAAGTATTTCCAAGATTATAATTAGTCGTTGCATAAGACGAAGTATCATCTTGCTCCAACGATGATTGATAACTATCGTAATATTTCGCGGCAGTAAGCAATTTATCCCCTTTTTCTTGTTTGTAAGACGCCGATGCAAGATTGTATTCCGCCTTTGCGTATGTGGAATCTACGGCAAGAGATTCTCTATATTTCTTTTCAGATTCCGCAAATTTGCTTTCCTTATATTGTTTATTACCATCTCGAAGTTTGTTCTTTTCTCTATCACAAGCAACAAACAAACAACAAACAACAAGCAAGTATATCAAATTTCGTTTCATAAATTCCAAGTTATTTACCAAAGAAAAACTTCCTGTTTATGTACTTATTTTTTCTTTCAAAAATAAAATACTCCATCAAAAGCAAGAGTAAAGCAAACATAGCAGGAATATAAAAACGGCTTTCATAGTTTTTATAAGCCAATGCTTCATATTCGTTCTTCTCCATCTTGTTTATTCTTGCCAAAATATGTTCTAAGCCTATTGAGGAATTATTTGCTCTTATGTAAATCCCATTTCCTTTTTCTGCAATCTGCTTTAACAGTTCTTCATTCAATTTTGTAAGAACTATGTTACCCAAACGATCTCTTTTATATTCGGTTTGTCCGTTACGATTTTTAATTGGAATCGGGCTTCCTTCACCCAATCCAAGTCCGATTGTGTTTATAACGACTCCTTCTGCTGCAATATCTTTTGCAATTTTAAGAGCATCTTCCTCATTATCCTCTCCGTCGGATATAAGCACTATACTGCGTGAACGTTTCTTGTTTTCATCCTGTCCAAATGCCGAAAAAGCGGTCTGCAAACTTTCTCCAATTGCCGTTCCCTGCGTAGTAATCATTTCAGGAGTGATTACATCGATAAATGTCTTTGCGGCCGAATAGTCAGACGTTATAGGAAGTTGAACAAACGAAGTTCCCGCAAATACAACCAAGCCAATTCTATCTCCTTGCAATTGATTGATAAGTTGATTTATTGATTGCTTGGCACGACTTATTCTATTAGGTTTCAAATCTTCAGCAAGCATACTGTTAGATATATCTAAACATATCACCAAGTCTGTTCCCCTTCTTTCTTTTTTCCCAACAGATGTACCATACTGTGGATTGGCTGCGGCAAAAACCAATAACGCAAAAGCTATATTTAACAATACAAATTTCAATCTCTGCTTTCCAATTGACAGTTCAGGCATTATCACTTCTTGAACTTTGGCAGAAGCAAATTCTTTTAATTTCCTTTTCTTTGAACGCAAATAGAAATAATGTGCAACAAAGAAAAAAGGTATCAATATCAAAAGATATAAAAATTCGGACGTCTCTAATTTCAACATAACAAAGTTCTTATGGATTGGTTCTGAAATATGTCTTCCTCAACAATAATTCCAACACAAGTATTATAAGAGATAAAAGTACTACTTTCTGCCCCACATCTGTGTATTCCTTATAATATGCCACATCGATTTTTGTTTTCTCCATTTGATCTATCTCTTCAAAAATCTTACTCAATGAAGCATTCTGCGTACTCCTATAGTACTTCCCTCCTGTTGAGTTTGCTATTTCTTGTAATAAAGATTCATCGATTTTAACCTCTACATTCTGATATTGTTTTCCGAACGGGGTTTGATAAGGATAAGGAGCGTAACCCATTTTTCCGACTCCGATTGTGTAAACTCTTATTCCATATTCTTTAGCTATACTTGCAGCAGTCAGAGGGTCTATTGCACCCATATTATTCACACCATCGGTTACAAGAATTATTACCTTGCTCTTGCTTTTCGAGTCTTTGATTCTGTTAATTGCCGTTGCTAAACCATCACCTATCGCAGTACCATCATCAATTTCTCCACTTGTTGTAGAGGATAAAAGTTTCTGTAAAATATCATGGTCAATAGTTGATGGACATTTTGTATACGCTTCACCCGCAAAAACAACTATTCCCATATTATCGCTTTTGCGTGCATTGATAAACTTCTCGATAACATTCTTTGCCGATTCCAAACGATTCGGTTTGAAGTCTTCGGCAAGCATAGATGTAGAAACGTCCAAAGCAAATACAATATCTATCCCCTCAACACTCTTTTCATCTTTGGAATAGTGCGTTTGAGGTCTTGCAATCGCAATAATCAACAAAGCAACAGCCAAACAACGCAACCAATCAGGCAACTTACGGAAACGTAATTTGAATGTCTTTCTTGCACCTTTGAATTGCTCCAGATCAGAATAAAAAAGTTCCGCATTGGTTCTTTTATCGAGAAAAATACTATACAAAACCATCAAAGGTATGATAAGTAGCAAAAAAAGCAAATATGGATACTGAAAACTAATCTGGCTCATCATTCTTCTGTTTGTATGTTCGGTTCAATCGTTGTATTGTTTACAAAATCTTTGGATACATTCCACGCATTCTTGTCTGCAAAATCATCTGATTCATACTTTGCAAATTTCACCAAATCCGAGATAAAGAACATCTTTTTCAGATTTTCAAAGTCCGAAGTAGAAATTTCAGAATACATTTTCATTTGTTCAAGAATTTCTTCCGTTGTCATCTCGCACGCAGTTATTGAGAAACGTTCTTCCAAGTAAATCCAAACAATTTCACTCAGCTCACTATAATATTGTTTCTTTAATCCCTGCTCACTCAATCTTTTCAAACGCAAATCTTCCAACGATTTCAATGCCTTGATATGTGGTGGAATCTGTTTCTTTTGCACAATCTGAGGTTTATCTTCCTTAGGTCGATTTCTCAAATACCTCACCAAGAAATATAATCCGACAATCAATGCAACTATTCCTAAAATCAAATAAATCAACGGCAAGATTTCCTTTATACTGAACGGTTCTTCAACCAAGGGTTTTATGTCTTTGATTTCCGTTTTCAAAGTATCTATCTGATATTGCAGAATTTCTATCTCTGCAGGCTGAAGTCTAAGAATCGTTTCGTTTGTATCAACGGAATACCTCACCAACACACTATCTCCCAAAGCAATCACACCGGGAATAAAGCCCATATAAGTTTGCTTACATGCCAAAAAGGTTTTCCCATTATTTTGAACCGTATCGATTTTTGTTGATTGCAATTCCAGCGTATCGCTGTTTTCCTTGTTATAAATCAAATCAACGTGTTGCCCTTTTTGAATAGGAACAGAGAAAGTCAACTCTATAACATCTCCTATATTGTATTGTTTTTTATCGCTTTTGGTTTGAATTTCCTGTCCTATGGATTCGAGCGACAAAAACATAGACGCAATAAGCAAAAACAATATTCCACACCTTTTCATCAGCTATCTCCTTTCTCGTTTTGCAAACAACTTCACAAGCTGCTTTATATAATCTTCACCACACAACATCTGAACGTTATCGATTCCGTATTTGGTCAATTCGTTCATATTGTCATTTTGCTGTTGTATGCGATAATTCTTGAAATTTTCTCGAGTTTGTCTGTCCGATGTATCAATCCAGAGACTATTTCCGTTTTCTGCATCGGTAAACTGCACAAGTCCCATATTGGAAAGATTGAATTCTTTCTTGTCATTAACAAACAAACAACTCAAATCGTGCTTTCTTGCCGCTATATGCAGACTATCATCAAACTTTCCAAAGCCATCTGTTATCAAAAAGCAGGTTGAATGTTTCTTTATCACATTGCTTAAAAACATAAAGGCTGAAGAAAAGTCGGTTTTGCTGTTTGTACGTTTGAATGTCAACAATTCTCGTATCACAGCCAAAATATGCGAAAGCCCTTTCTTTGGCGGAATATATTTCTCCACCTTATCGGAAAAAAGAATCGCACCAACCTTGTCATTGTTATTAACAGCCGAGAAAGCCAACACGGCAGCAATTTCCGTTATTACCTCTGATTTAAGATTATTTTCCGAACCAAACAGCGTACTTCCGCTGACATCTATCATCAATACAACGGTCAATTCTCGTTCTTCTTCAAAAATCTTGACGTAAGGGTGATTATTTCTTGCCGTAACATTCCAATCAATATTCCTTATGTCATCTCCGTAGGTATATTCACGAACCTCACTGAAAGTCATTCCCTTTCCCTTGAACGCACTATGATATTGTCCCGCAAAAACATTCTGCGAAAGTCGTTTGGCTTTAATCTCAATCCTATGAACTTTCTTTAATAAGTCCTCTGTGTTCATCTCAAAATCAAGGAACGTCTATCTTGTTTACTATTTCGGTAGCGATGTCTTCCGACTTTATGTTTTCAGCCTCTGCCTCATAAGTCAAACCGATTCTATGCCTCAAAACATCCAAACAAACCTCTCTCACATCTTCCGGAATAACATATCCTCTTCTTTTTATGAAAGCCAAAGCTCTTGAAGCCAAGGCAAGATTGATTGTAGCACGAGGAGAAGCTCCGTATGATATGAACGATTTCAAGTTATTCATACCATATTCCTCAGGAAAACGAGTTGCAAAAACTATGTCCGTGATATAATTCTCTATTTTCGAATCAATATAAACCTCTTTTACAACCTCACGAGCATGAATTATGTCTTGAGGTTTTATCACAGGTGATATAGTTTGCTTGTTTGGCGAGATTTGACCTCTCAATATCTCTTTTTCTTCTTCTTTATTAGGATAAGAAATGACTACTTTCATCATAAAACGGTCCATTTGAGCCTCCGGCAAAGGATATGTTCCCTCTTGCTCAATCGGGTTTTGTGTTGCAAGAACCAAAAACGGCTCTTCAAGTTTGTAAGTCATCTCACCAATCGTCACCTGTCTTTCCTGCATAGCCTCCAACAAAGCAGCTTGAACTTTTGCCGGTGCTCTGTTTATCTCATCTGCCAATACAAAGTTTGAGAATATCGGTCCTTTTTTCACAGAAAAAGATTCATCTTTCGGAGAGTAAATCATCGTTCCTGTTACATCGGCAGGTAACAAATCTGGTGTAAATTGTATTCTGCTGAATTTTGCATCAATACTTTTTGCAAGAGCGGTTATCGCTTGGGTTTTTGCAAGTCCCGGTACACCTTCCAAAAGTATGTGTCCATTTGCAAGCAATCCCATTATCAAACGTCTGACCATAGTTTTTTGTCCTACAATCACTTTTGAGATTTCGGAAGTAATCACATCCACAAAAGCACTCTCTTGCTCTATCTTTTTGTTCAATTCCATTATATCCATGACACTATATATTATATGGTATTACGCGTATAAGAGAACGCAGATACTTCCTTTTTATTATTCATTTACACAATTCCTATTATAATATTGCAAAAATTGAAACTTGATTTCACGAAAATAAAATCAAGTTTCAGTAAAATAAAACAAAGAATTGCCACAACGAAATCAAGAGTTATTACATCCTAACAATCAAGCAAATAACAAACAACAAAATCAAACCATTTCTTACTTCAAAAAGATGATGTGAAACGTTTTTTTGCAGACATATTTGGCAGTCTTGTCTTTTTTTTGTATTTTTGCCGACTTAAAGATAAAGAATTTAATATCAGAAATTAACAAGAATAAATTATGAAAAGCAGAAAGTTACTCTTAAGTTTAGCAGTGTTCTTTCTTGTTGGTGCGTTCGTACCAACGAAAGCTTCTCCGATTATGTCAACAGAGGGAGAAGGTGATAGTGAACAGCCTGAAGCAAGAGGCTGGGTTTCGGTTGGACCGAATAACATCTCAGGACGTGTTCGTACAATTGTGTTCGACAAGTTCAATGACGGCGTAATGTTCGCAGGAAGTGCAGGTGGCGGATTGTTTATCAGTGTAAACAATGGTAACAATTGGAGAGAAATAGATTTTTCCAATGGAGAATCTTACGCAGTCTCAGCCATAGCACAAGGAAATGATGGTGCAATCTATGTAGGTACCGGAGAAGGATTCTACGAGCCTATATTTGCTGCACAAAGCAACAGAAAAACCGGTCTTATGGGTAATGGAGTTTACAAAATCACACTTGGAAACTCTAATTGGGCAGAAGGACTTGGCACTGACGAAGAAAAGTACGCTTATGTCTTGGAAAACTTCAACTCTGTTGTGATAAACGGAACTCAACCTGAGAAATACGATTTGGGACATGAGTTTGCGTTTGTTAACGATTTGGCGTTTATTAATGACAAATTGTATATCGCAACAATGTATGGTGGTTTGAAAATTTGGAACGGAAGTACTTTGTCTAACGCTACAATAAACAACAACGTTTCTGTAAACGTTACAGACATCAAAGTAAACAACAGCGGAAAGATTGCAGTTGCTTTTGACGGTGGACAAGGATTCGAAGTTGCATTAAGCACATCAGACAGCACATTTGCTCCAATAAATTTCTCTACAAAGGGAGGCGATGAGAGATATGGAAGAATCGAATTGGCTTATGCAATAAAGAACAACAACATGCTTTACGCATTAGTTTCAGATTACTCTGGTTACCTTCAAGGAGTATACAAAGTAGATGTTGATGCTGCGAATGCACAGTTCGGAAACAAAATGATATCAAATTCTGTGTATTTAGGAAACTCTATGAACGAGGCAATGGCGATTGCAGTTAATGACTTGGAACAAGAGTATATTTACATTGCAAGCGATGATATGCAAAGATTGTTTGATGCAAACGGAACTGATGTATTCTATTCAGAAACTCAAACATCCTATAGTGCAGCTCGTATCTCAGGAAGCTATGTAGCACCAGGCATTCACTCAATTTTGTTCAAGGAAAACCCACAAACTGCAGAGGATTCTATAAACATATATTTGGCAACTGATGCCGGAGTTTATCTATTCTCTAAAGATATGACTCAAAACTACACATGGCAACCAATTAACAAAGGATTGCACTCTTCACAATACTATAACGTCGCAGCAGGTCCTGATGGCTCTATAATGGGTGCAGCACAAAGTAACGCTATTACCTACATTGCAACTCCTTCTTTGGACGGACAAAAATCAGCAGACGTTGTTTGGTCTCCAAACAGTTTAGGTTACACGAATTTCGATATTCAAACCGACGATAGTAATGTTCCATACGATTTCAGAATTGAATCACAAACAGGTTCTAATGTTGCAGGTTCTGCAATCTATAGAAGCAAACCAAATATCCGTAAGCCATTTATCTTGATGCGTCCTTACAATGGATTGACAAGAACTTACAGCGATGGAAACGATTACACAGAAATAAACGACCAAACTTGGCATTTCGGACAAGGAGACAACAAGTTAATGAGCAGACAATTGGTTCTAAACATGATAGCAGCTCCTTTCATCGCTCCGATGGCTTATTGGGAATCATTCAATGGCGACACAAAAGATTCTGTTGAAGTAAAATTGGTAGCAACCGACCAAAACAACTCTATTAGTGCAACAAGAATTATCAGAGGTGAAGAACAATTCAGACTTATTGCGGGAACAGAATTGAGAGATGGCGATAAGATTTTGGTAGAAAGCAACAGTTTGGATTATCCTTTCTTCTATGAATTGACTGAAGAAAGATTCGGAGCAACTGATGGCGTGTTAGACTTGGTTTTTGAGGGTGACACAACATTCCTTGTTCCTTCTCCAATCAAATCAAGATTGTTTATTGCTACAGCAAACGGAGTATTTGTATGTAACGAAATAATGAACTTCTCAAAGACATATGACAACTCTAAGAACGGATTGCCATGGGTGAGAGTTTATAACGTAAACGGAGCTGTGGGTGATGCAAATGCATTGTACGCAAACCCTGTTCACACTTTGAATGTTTCACCTGACGGAAACACTATGTTGCTTGCAGTTGACCACCTACAAGATGGTACTACTGATTTGATAAGAGTTTCTGGATTCAACGCAGATTCAATCAACTTGAGTGCTGTTGGTAGCGGTGGATTTAACGCTTCATACACAGACGCTCGTAAATTCAAGACAGATACAATAGGAACATACAACAGAAGCATTTCTTCAATCGCATTTGAAGCAGATTCAGACGTTGCGTTCATCACATTCTCTGGATTGAATGGAGCAGAAGCAAACATTAAGAAGGTAAGCGGATTGAATGGCGACTTAGCATCAATTCAAGTTGTTGATATGAACATGAGTGACGACAACAGAAAACCTGTTTTCTCTATGTTGTTGGATGCTTTCTCTCAAAAAGCATACATCGGAACAGATGACGGACTTTATTCAACAAGCAACCGTAACGCAAGCAATATCGAATGGACAAAAGTAGCAGAAGTTCCAAATGTACCTGTTTACGACTTGTATCAACAAACTACAAACTTGCCACAAATTTCTTATACAACATATTTGAGCAACAATGCAACCGAAAACGTATTTGAAGGAACACAATACGTAGGAGCAGTTTACGCTGCAACATATGGTAAAGGCTTGTTTATGTATAGAGATGAGCTTCAAGATGGTTTGGAACCTATCAACGTAGGTCTTGATGATGTTGTTATGGATACAAAGGTTCAAATGAACTTATTCCCTAACCCTGCTGCAAACACAACCGTTTTGAACTACTCTTTGGCAACTTCATCAAACGTTGTAATGAACATTTACGACATCAACGGTAGATTGGTATCTTCTTTGGATAAAGGAAGACAATCAAGCGGAGCTCACAATCAAGTAATCGATGTTCGTTCAATGCAAGAAGGCATTTACATGATTCAATTGATTACAAACAATGCAGTAAGCACAGCGAAATTGATTGTAAAGTAATAAACCGATAAACGGACAAAAAGAAGGGGCAAGACTAAAACTTGCTCCTTTTTTTTTGTTTTACCCCTTCCGCAAACCTTATCTCCATTTCGAATGCTATTAAACAAGAATTCTTCTGAAGGCAATTGATTAAATCATTTCTCTTTCTTTGTTTTGATTTTTTCGTTATCAAGATTCATTTTAGTGAAATCAAGAAATAATTTTCTAA